>JBJTXC010000115.1:0-6848 GCA_046082065.1 Burkholderiaceae bacterium | reverse complement strand
ATTCGTCAGCTGCGAACCCTGTGCCGCCATCACCGCAGGCGAAGCGTAGTTCTCGGACGCGATCAGCTCGATGTGCTCTTGCTGGCGCTCGTTCTCTTGTTGAATCGCCGCCCACAATTCAGGGTCGACGGCGGCGATGGTGTGCTGACTGGAAAACATCGGGGGCTCCAATGGCTATTTAGCGTGTTGAGAAATCAGGTGCGCCCTGCCAAATCGGGCAACAGTAACGGCACGACAGTGTTCACGGAAACGGTCGCCTTGGGCTGAGTTGGGGCACGATCAACGACAAGGCGCCCACGCTCAGAGAGGCTGCTTGGCGCGCCTGCAGACGGGCGCGATGGCCAAATCAAACGAGGCAAGAAACCGCGAAATTCTAGAGGAGCGGCGGCCTTTCAGCAAGGATGGAAGCCCGCTTGCGACAGCCTTTTCCGCTAAAATCCGGGGGTTAACCGGTTCACCTTTATTCGGAATTCTCCATGATCGTACTTGTCACGGGCGCCAGCTCAGGTTTTGGTGAAGCGATTGCGCGCAGATTTGTGCGCGAAGGGCATCAAGTCATTGCCGCCGCCCGCCGCGCCGATCGCCTGGCCGCATTGGCCAAAGAACTTGGCCCGGCACTCACGCCCACGACACTTGACGTGACCAGCAAGGTCTCCATTGATGCCATGCTGGCCGCCCTGCCCAGCGAGCTCAGGCAGATTGATGTTCTGGTGAATAACGCCGGGCTGGCACTCGGTCTGGAGCCGGCGCAAGAAGCCCATTTGCAAGACTGGGAAACCATGATCGCGACCAATTGCCAAGGCTTGGTCTGGATGACCCGAGCGCTGTTACCGCAGATGGTGGCGCGTGGCAGCGGCCTGATCATCAACTTGGGCTCGGTCGCTGGTGCTTACCCTTACCCGGGCGGTAATGTCTACGGTGCAAGCAAGGCGTTCGTCGAGCAATTCACACTCAATCTGCGCGCTGATCTGGTCGGCACCGGCGTGCGCGCAACCAACCTTGCGCCCGGCATGTCGGGCGGAACAGAATTTTCCAACGTGCGTTTCAAAGGTGACGACGAGGCCGCTGCAAAAGTCTACGTCGGTACCCAGCCGATCACTGCTGATGACGTCGCCGAAGCCGCCTTCTGGGTCGCTACGCTCCCGCCGCACATCAATATCAATCAAATTGAAATGATGCCGACTTGTCAGGGTTTTTCGGCATTCACGGTCAAGCGTCAGGGATGAGCGCTGCGTTTCGGTGGCCGGTCAGAGTTTTTTATGAAGACACGGATACCGCCGGTATCGTTTACTACGCCAACTACCTGAAGTTTTTCGAGCGTGCGCGTACTGAATGGCTGCGCGCAGCGGGCATCAATCAACGCGAGTTGTCGCAGACAGCGCGGCGCGCTTTCGTGGTGACTCGCTGTGCTGTCGACTACCATGCCCCCGCCCGCCTTGACGATCAACTGGCACTCACCGTGGTGGTCGAAAAACTTGGCCGGGCCTCGGTCAATTTTCAGCAGCAAGCTTGGCTTGATCGCCCGAATCACGA
The DNA here is from genome assembly GCA_046082065.1 of Burkholderiaceae bacterium. GTDB lineage: Bacteria > Pseudomonadota > Gammaproteobacteria > Burkholderiales > Burkholderiaceae_D > Pernthalerella. Next base: position 5,315 of record JBJTXC010000115.1, on the reverse strand, counting down.
ACCAACGCTACTGTGCAGTGCCTTGGTCCGCGTTGGCTGCGTCAATACAGATTCAATGCGCCCGGAACCGCTACCCATACACGTGGCTAACCAAATTCGAAGCCAGCTTTAAATCAACTGGGCTGATGCGTAGATGACTGCAACCCATTCTGCCAATTGGCCCCGAGATAATTTCGTATAGATCGCACCGACCAAAACTCATGATGAATGTTACCCAAGATCTTTCTTTTATCGCCCTGATCAGCAATGCCTCGCTGCTCGTGCAATTGGTGATGGCGCTGCTGGTACTGGTGTCGTTAATGAGCTGGTTCTACATCTTCAGAAAACTTTTCTCTATTCGTAGCGCTAAAAAACAAACCAGCGAATTCGAGACTGCTTTCTGGTCTGGCGCGAATCTGAATGCCTTGTACGGCGAAGTCACAGCAAGCCGCCGGCGCAGTGGTGGTGGCGCACTCGAACGTATTTTCGAAGCCGGCATGGAAGAGTACAAGAAAGCACGCGTCTCTTTCGGTGGCAAAAACATCGATACCGGCGTCTTGATTGATGGTGCGCGGCGCGCCATGCGGGCTGCCTACCAGCGTGAAATGGATGCGCTTGAACAGCACCTTGCCTTTCTTGCTTCAGTCGGCTCGGTCTCGCCCTATGTGGGGCTGTTCGGTACAGTGTGGGGCATCATGAACTCGTTTCGTGGTTTGGCGAACGTGCAGCAAGCCACGCTGGCAGCCGTGGCCCCGGGCATTGCCGAGGCATTGATTGCCACGGCGATTGGTTTGTTTGCGGCGATTCCTGCAGTGGTTGCTTACAACCGCTACTCGCATGATCTTGATCGCATCTCGATTCGCTTCGAGAGCTTCATAGAAGAATTTTTGAACATCCTGCAGAGACAGGCGCGCTGACATGGCCAACAACTCGTCCCTGCGCGGTGGCCGTACCCGCCGCTTCAAAGCCGAGATCAATGTCGTTCCCTACATCGACGTGATGCTGGTGTTGCTGGTGATTTTCATGGTGGTGGCACCCATGATCCCACCCACCGAGATCAAGCTGCCCAAAGCCGGCCAGTCGACCCAGCCGCCCACTGATTACATCGAGATCGAGCTGCGTGCCGATGGTGGCGCCAGCGTTGGCATACACGGTCAAAAATTCAATAAGGTGAGCAACCGCACGCAACTCGGCGATGCGTTGACTGAACTCAGCCGCAAGCATCCCGAACTACCGCTGATGATCGCGGCAGATAAAGACATCAAATACGACGAAGTCGTACAAACCATCACCCTGGCGCATAAATCCGGTATTGGTCGCGTTGGTCTGGCCACGCGTTGATGGCGCCTCATGCGTTGATGACACCGTGAACGCCTCTGCTGTCCCTTACCAAGTCCCGGTCGAGCCAGGTCGCTGGCGCGCGCTGGTATTGGCAGCGCTGGTACATATCGCGCTGGTTGTTTTTTTGTGGTTTGGTGTGTCTTGGCAAAACACGGTGCCCGTTGCCATCGAAGCAGAGATCTGGAGCCCGCAAGCGCGCGAAGCAGCGCCTAAGCCCGAGCCGTTGCCAGCGCCCGAACCACAACCTGAACCACCCAAGCCTTTACCACCTAAAGTCGTACCCCCGCCTGAACCTGCCGCGAAGACGCCGGACCCCGATATTGCATTAGAAAAAAAGCGTAAACAAGAACTGGAAAAAAAACAGGCCGAGGCGCTTGAGAAAAAACGCTTGGTTGAAGAACAAGAGAAAAAGCGTATCGCTGAAGAGAATGAAAAAAAACGGCTAGCGGAACTCGATAAGAAAAAAGCCGATGAAAAGCGCAAGCAAGATCTTGCAAAAAAAGCCGCAGAGGAAATGCGTAATCGGCAAGAAGAAGCGGCTGATACGCAGCTGGAAAAAATTCGTCGCGATAAAGAGCTGAAGCGGAAAGAGACGATGGCCGGCGAATCTGGCGCCGGTGATGCGGAGCGCGCATCGGCACCGAAAGTGGATGCCAGTTATTTGAAAAAAATTGGTGGGCTGATCAAACGTAACACACGCTTCGTTGCCACCGATGCGGTACCCGGCAACCCGACGATTGAATACGAAATCGAACTTTTACCTGACGGTAGCGTTAAAGATATTAAAATAACACGTGGTTCTGGTTATTCAGCTTTTGACGAAGCAGTAAAGCGCGCCGTGTACTCGACCGCACCGTTCGAGCGCGACCCCGCCACCGGACGAGTACCCGCTTCAATTCCGGTGACGCAGCGTCTTAAAGAAAATTGATGATGGCTTCACCGAAGAAAAGAATTTTCCTCAAATCCCTGATGGCCGGCAGCGTGGCCGCTGGGCTGCACCCGATTGCCGCGCTAGCGCAATTGCGGGTTGAAATCTCCGGCGTGGGTGCCAACCAGATACCGATTGCGATCGGGCAGTTCTGGGATGACCCCGCGGGCGACAATCAAGTGACCGCGATCATCGCTGCTGATTTGCAGCGCAGTGGTTTGTTTCGCGTCATCCCAAGCAGCGACCTGGTTCGCGAGACCGGCGCGGTTGATGATGCTTTCTGGAAGTCCAAAGGCGCCGACGCTTTACTTGGTGGCAGCCTGAACCAAGCAGATGGTCGCATCGAGATTCGTTATCGGCTGCACGACACAGCTAAAGCGGTCGCACTCACCTCATCCGGATTAAAAGTCAACCCGCAATTCATTCGGCTCGCGGCGCATCGCGTGGCCGACGATGTATTCGAAAAACTCACCGGTATTCGCGGACCCTTCGCAACGCGTATTGCGTATGTCGCGCGCAGTGGTAATGAATACCGTCTTGAAATTGCCGACTCCGACGGAGAAAACGCATTCACCGCGTTTCGCGATACCGAACCCGTCATCTCGCCGGCATGGTCACCAGACGGTAGCAAAGTTGCTTACGTCTCCTTCAATCTGAAAAAACCGGTGGTGTATGTGCAAGAGCTGGCGACGCGTCAGCGAATTGCTGTCGCCAATTTCAAGGGCAGTAATTCTGCACCGGCGTGGTCACCCGACGGACGCCGGCTGGCCATCGCGCTATCTAGAGATGGTCTGACCCAAATCCATACGGTCAACGCCGATGGCACTGATTTGCGACGCGTCGCAACCAGTAACGCCATTGATACCGAGCCCTGCTTTACGCCGGGGGGCGATGCGATCTACTTCACCAGTGACCGCAGCGGCTCGCCGCAGATTTATCGCATGAGCCCCAGCGGTGGCGAAGTGCGCCGCGTGACCTTCAACGGTGGCTACAACATTAGCCCCGCGATCTCGCCGGATGGCAAGCTTTTGAGCTACATTTCGCGTCGCGACGGACGGTTTCAGGTCTACGTGCTCGAATTGGCAAACGGCCAGGAGACCCGCCTGTCGGATGGACCGCGAGATGAATCACCGAGCTTTGCACCGAATAGCCGGTACATCATGTACGCGAGCGAGTCCGCAGGTCGTGCCCACCTGGCAGTGGTGGCGGTGGATGGCAGCTCGAGCTATACCCTGAATGCCAAGGCATCGAAGATTCGCGAGCCGGCATGGGGACCGTTTACCAAGTAGTTAAAATTGCTTAACCAACGAAGGAGAAAAAGCCATGAATGGCGTAAAAACACTTGTAAGCATTATTGCTTTCACCCTGCTCGGCGCGTGTTCAACCGTCAAGCTGAATGATAAAGCCACGCCGGTTGAAGATCGCAACAGCGCGTCCTCGGCACCCGCGCCCGCACCCGCGCCGGCACCAAGCTCGGGTAGCACGAGTGAAGTCAGCCCCAGCAGTGCGACTGCCGTTGATCCGCTCAACGATCCGTCCAATATTCTGTACAAGCGTAGCGTCTACTTCGACTACGATCAGTACACCGTCAAAGAAGAATTTCGTGCCCTGGTCGAAGCGCACGGCAAATACCTCGCTGCCAATCCGGACCGCAAAGTCACCATCCAAGGCAACACCGATGAGCGCGGCGGCAGTGAATATAACCTCGCCCTGGGACAAAAACGCGCTGAAGCAGTACGCCGCGCGATGGCCTTAGCTGGCGCTCGTGACTCACAAATGGAAGCGGTGTCGTTCGGTAAAGAAAAACCCAAAGCCATGGGAAGCGACGAAGCCGCCTGGATGGAAAACCGTCGTGCCGATATCGTGTATTGATCTGATCAATGAACGGTTCATCAACGACACTCCGCGCCGCCGCCCTGGCGGCGCTTTTTATTCTGGCACCCATCAACGCGCACGCGCTGTTCGAAGATGTGGATGCGCGCCGTTCACTGCTCGATTTGCGCAAGCAGGTCAATGAACTGACGGCTCGTATTGACAGCAAGCTCGACGCGCTACAGCAAGGTATCGATACCAAGCTGCAGCCTCTCGGTACCCGCATCGACAGTAAAGCGGATACCAAAGCACTGCTCAAGCTCAGCGAAGAAATCGACAAACTGCGCCAGGAAGTCGCGAGCCTTCGTGGACAGCTAGAGGTGGTTTCTAATGAGATCGCGAACACGCAGCGGCAGCAGAAAGATTTCTATGCTGATCTCGATCAGCGTGTTCGGGCGTTGGACCAAAAATATGCTGCAGTCGAAGGCCGCCAACAGACGCTGGAAAGCAAACAATCTGCTCTGGAAACCAGGCAGGCCGAGACCAAGCCCGTAGAGGCGCCCATCGCCAACTCGCCATCTCTCGCGGACGAACGATTGTCGGAACAAAAAACCTATGATCTGGCGCTCGGTCACTTCAAATCACAAAACTACCGAGCTGCGGCGGCTGGATTCACCGACTTCCTCAAGCGCTTCCCGGCGTCGAGTAATTTGCCGCAAGCTTACTTTTGGCTCGGTTCAAGCCACTACGCGATGCAAGACTGCGTGAATGCCATCCCAGCCTTCCAAACAGTGATCACGCGCTTTACCAGCAGCCAGCGCACGCCAGATGCCATGCTCAGCATGGCAGAGTGTCAAAGCGACATGAAAGACAAGACCGCCGCGAGACAAACACTTAACAACCTGATTAAACGCTTCCCCAACAGCGCAGCGGCTAGAACGGGCAAAGAGCGCTTGAACGAGCTTAAATGACGGTTGATCACTGCTTGCTTGGGGCGATCAGTTTGATGGAGCCGCTGAAAATCAATCCATTCAATATCAATCAGATAAAAGCGATAAGCCCCTGTTTGACAAAACTTTTTCCAACTTAGTATAATTGTGGGCTTCGGGTCGTTAGCTCAGTTGGTAGAGCAGCGGACTTTTAATCCGTTGGTCGCAGGTTCAAGTCCTGCACGACCTACCAGATAAAAACAAAAAGCTCCATTCACAAGATGGGGCTTTTTTGTTTTTGGGGCGGCGCTATTCAAACTCAACGC
>JBJTXC010000114.1:0-2094 GCA_046082065.1 Burkholderiaceae bacterium | reverse complement strand
CTTATCTGTGTCCAAAATCCGTCATTTTTTACCAATCGTCGACATTGATCCAAAACTGATTCTGACCTAGGCCGAAGCAAATTTGGCGCAGATGGCCGCCAATCAGCAATTCAACAGGCCTTGTTCACCGACAATTCGCACCGGATCAGGGCGGTTTGTTGCCAGACTATCCAGCGGTAGGGCAAGCTCGTTAGTCACGCACTGCGCGCCATCCGCTCGGGCGGCAGCGCCGACGACTCGGCCGCCCCGAAAAATCGCAGTACCTCATCGCGCCGGCGCATAGTATCGATCTGGCCCAGTTCGATCAATGAGCGTGTGTAGGTGGATTCAAACAGCAAATAAGACGCGAGCGCGGCACCGCGCCGCTCGGTGGCGCCAATCGCAGACAACAAGGTACGGATCGGCAGCGGCAAACTGCCGGTGTGCTCGCTGGCAATCGCATCAAGTGGCTTGGAGGGCGTAATCGCCAACATCTCGATCGGACGCAACGCAGTCTGCTGTCGTTGCGCTGGTGTTAGCAGCGATAGTGTTTGATTAATGCGGGTCATGCGCTCGATGTCCACCGACAATCCATCCAGAAAGATGCTGGACATCGCGTGGCCAGCAATTTGCGCCAGACTTGGATAGCCGGCAAATTCATCAAACTTTCGGCCACCGGTACCAATGTTGCCAGCACCAATGACCAGCACGCGATCGGCACCCAAATGAATGGCGGGCGAGATCGGCGCGAGTTCACGCAATGAACCGTCACCAAAATACTCGCGGCGCTCACCGCAATACAGCGGTATCGAAGGAAAAATCAGCGGGATAGCGGATGACGCCAGCAAATGATCGACACCGATTTGCTGCCGGACCGAGATTCGCTGAATTCGACTCCAATGCGGAATCTCTGTCGCCGATTGATAAAACACCACATGGCGCCCGGCGGTGTAAGAAGATGCAGATACGGCCAGCGCGTGCAGATGTCCGTTATCCAGTGCTGCGTCAAGCCGCGGCAGATCTAGCATGCGGTGCAACAGCGCGGCCAGTGGCGAGTTATCCAGCAGAGAATTCGGCGGCGAGGCATGCCACTGCCGAAGCAACCAGCCAAACGAGAGCAGCGAGAGCCAGCGCGCACCGGACCGAATCACGCCGATCGAGTCAGCGCGATAGACCTGCTCGACTTCCAACTCGCGCCAAACCTTCAACAGATGCGAAACACTGTGCTCGAAATCGTCCGCGCGACAGGCAAATGCGGTTGCATTGATGGCACCGGCCGAGGTACCGCAAACAATCTCAAAAGGATTTTTTCGCGCCGGCCAACCCACTTCGCTCAGTAATGAGCAGATCGCCTGCAGAACGCCGACCTGGTAGGCAGCGCGCGCGCCGCCACCAGTCAGAAAAAGTGCGGTTTTCTGCGGCGAGGACATCGCCGCAGATTAACAGCAGGCAAGCCGTTTGCGAAGCACCGCCCGCTACTATGAGCGCTTTGCGACAGCGCGTTATTTTGGCTGCATGCGGATAGCACCGTCTAGCCTGATGGATTCACCATTCAGCATGCAGTTCTCGATAATGGTCTTTGCCAGTTGGGCATACTCGTCCGGCTTGCCCAGACGCGGTGGGAACGGCACCATTTTTCCGAGCGCGTCTTGCACCTCTTGCGGCATGCCAAGCAGCATTGGCGTCTCGAAAATGCCCGGAGCAATCGTCATGACCCGTATGCCATTTCGAGATAAATCGCGCGCCATCGGCAGCGTCAAACCCACCACGCCGGCCTTGGATGAGCCATACGCCACCTGGCCTATCTGGCCATCGTAAGCCGCGACCGAGGCCGTATGGATGATGACACCGCGCTCACCATTCGCGTTTGGTGTGTTGTCGGACATGGCCGCCGCAGCCAAGCGCGACATGTTGAAGGTACCCACCAGGTTGATGTTGACAACGCGTTGAAATACCTCAAGCGGGTGTGGCCCGTCCTTACCCACTGTTTTCACGGCGGGCGCGACACCGGCACAGTTAATCAAACCAACCACGGTACCCATCGACTGCGCTGCAGCCACGACCGCATTGCCATCCGCCTCCGAGGTGACATCGCACTTGACGAACTTGCCACCG
>JBJTXC010000113.1:0-3958 GCA_046082065.1 Burkholderiaceae bacterium | reverse complement strand
ATCTGGATCGTGATCCGCTCGGTGCTGCGGCTGATCGTAATCGGCTAATATCCAAACGCTTGGCAGAACGGAAGTGCGCTTGGTTTCAGGGTCCGCGTAGTATTTGACCTCTGCGGTGGTCATGATCGGGATGTCCCAACCAGCATGCGAAAGATCACTCACGCTGCAAAGAGCAAGTAGCAAAGTTTTCTTGAGCATGTGCCCTCCGCGTGGCGTCATGAAAAAGTTGTTTGGCTATCGGCAGGCGCTTGAACCGCAATGGGACAACTGGAAAACAGCATGATGGCTAAAAGTCTTTTCGCCATAAACAACCGCCCACAGGTTTGGAGAGGGCTAAGTGCTTGAAAAATATGGAGGCGGGGGTCGGAATCGAACCGGCGTAGACGGCTTTGCAGGCCGCTGCATAACCACTTTGCTACCCCGCCTTGGGGAACCGCATTGTACTCGTGAAGAACAATTGCTGCGCTGAGCGATGCACAACAAAACCTACATCCTTCATGAATGAAAAAGGGAAGCTTTGTGAGCTTCCCTTCGGAATCTGGAGCGGGAGAAGAGTCTCGAACTCTCGACCTCAACCTTGGCAAGGTTGCGCTCTACCAACTGAGCTACTCCCGCATTGTGAATCACGCCAACGCGTTTTTCGACAGACCCGGGATTATAGCTTGGCTGCAAATTTTGTCAACCAAGGGGTAGCCTAGGCTAGCCAGACTCATGCCTCTCCTTGATCATCGGCCACGCCTTGCGTAAGTAGTAAACCATCGACCACAGGGTCAGCACAGCAGCGACGTCCAGCAGGTGCTGGCCGATCAGCAAGGTGGGTAAAACACCAAACAGCGGCTCACCGTAAAGCAGCATGGGTATGGCCACCATTTGTGCTGCAGTCTTGACCTTACCGAGTGAGCTGACGGCGACCGATTTAGCAGCGCCGATCTGTGCCATCCACTCACGCAGCGCGGAGATGGTGATCTCGCGGCCGATAATGATGAGTGCGATTACGCTGCTGGTACGACCGAGCTGTACCAAGAGCAGCAACGCACCCGCCACCATGAGTTTGTCGGCTACCGGGTCGAGGAATGCGCCAAACGCCGAGGTCTGGTTCCAGCGCCGCGCCAGGTAACCATCAAACCAGTCGGTCAAGGCCGCCACGATGAACACAACCGTGGCGCAGAGGCCGCGCTCATACTGGGTCATCCAATGATCTGGCAGGAAGAAGACGCCCACCACCAGCGGAATAAGGGCGACTCGCAGCCAGGTCAGCAGGATCGGTATGTTGAGGGGCATGCGAGTATGAAAGACAGAACTGCTTGAGATTGTAATTCAATGCAGCTGACGGTAGATGTCTTCGGCAAGTTGGCGCGAGATACCCTCGACCGACGCAAGATCATCGACGCTGGCGTCCATCACCCCGCGCAGCCCTCCAAAGCGCGCGAGTAGTTTTTGTCGACGTTTCGGCCCAATGCCCTCGATCTCTTCCAGCCGAGAGCTCTGCCGCGCCTTTGCACGCTTGGCGCGCATACCCGTGATGGCGAATCGGTGGGCCTCATCACGAATCTGTGCCACTAGCATCAGCGCAGCCGATTCTTTGCCTAGCTCAAGTGGCTGACGACCATCTGCAAAAATCAATGTCTCCAATCCTACTTTACGGCCCTCGCCTTTGGCGACACCAACAATCAGGCTGATATCCAGGCCTAATTCAGCCAGCACTTGGCGCGCTATTTCAACCTGACCCTTACCACCGTCAATGAGCACCAGATCAGGCATGATTCCATCGCCATTCGCAACTTTTTCATAGCGGCGCGTGAGCACTTGTCGCATTGCTGCGTAGTCATCGCCTGCGGTGATGTCCTGAATGTTGTAGCGGCGGTATTCCCCGTTTTGCATTTGATGGTGCTGATAGATCACGCATGAGGCTTGCGTCGCTTCGCCTTGGGTGTGGCTGATATCAAAGCATTCAATGCGTAGCGCATCCAGATCACCACTATCCAAACCCAGTGTATCGGCTAACACGCGTGTGCGCGACTGCTGTGAGCCCTGCTCGGCGAGCACGCGGGCAAGTGCAATCTGCGCACCTTTCTCTGCCATCTGCAGCCAGTCGCGTCGCTTGCCCTGTGGTTGAAACAGCAGCTGTATACGATGTCCGCACTGCTCCATCAACGCCACCATCAGCTCTGGCTCATCGAATTCAACGTTTAAAATTAATACGCCGGGTATAAATTTATCGGCATAGTGCTGCGCAAGAAAAGCCTTGAGTACTTCTTGGTCGACAGTCCCATCCACCGCTAATGCCATATCGACTTGTGTCGGAAAATAGGCGCGATCACCCAGATGCCGACCACCGCGTACCATGGCTAGATTGACGCACGCGCGACCACCCTGCACCACCACCGCGATAATGTCGATATCGATATCAACGACCGTTTCCATACTTTGCTGATGTAGCACGCGTGATAACGCAGTGATCTGGTTGCGCACAACCGCTGCCTGCTCAAACTTGAGATCAGCAGCAAAGCCGTGCATCTTGCGCTCGAGCGAATCCATTAATTCAGTTTGCCTACCACGCAAAAACTGGGCGGCATTATCAACATCGACCGTGTAGTCTTGCGGGCTGATGAGATTGACACAGGGACCGCTACAGCGATGAATCTGATGCAGAAGGCAGGGTCGGGTCCGATTCTGAAACACCGAGTCTTCGCAGGTACGAAGCAAAAATATTTTTTGCAAAATCTCGATCGACTGCTTGACCGCCCAAGCACTCGGGTACGGACCAAAGTACTGATTTTTTTTATCGACCGCGCCACGGTAATAAGACATGCGTGGAAACTGTCCCGCTGATAGCTTGAGGTAGGGGTAAGACTTATCGTCGCGAAAAAGAATGTTGTAGCGTGGCAGCTGCGTCTTGATCAGATTACTTTCCAAAATCAGTGCTTCGGCTTCGCTGCGCGTCACCGTGGTCTCGAGACGCGTGATGCGTTCGACCATCATTGCAGTGCGGGGGCTAGCAAGATTTTTTTGAAAATAACTTGAGACGCGTTTTTTTAGGTCACGCGCTTTACCGACGTAGAGTAGTTTGTCTTGCGCATCGAAGTAGCGATACACGCCGGGTAGATGCGGTAGCTGCGATACTTCGTCGAGTAGTGCAGCGCGGGGGTCGGGTTGGATGTCGGTGTCGTCCATCAGACTGAAAGCCGTACGATTCAAATCGTCATGCCGGCGCAGGCCGGAATCCATTCAATTTCACATGAGAGATTGCACCAACTGATGGGCGCGTTTGTACACAGGGTCGGCCTGCAATTCATCCCATGTCTTTGCAGGCGAATTCGGCACCAGCGCCGCGATACGTGCTGCAGAGCGTCTGGCATCAAGCGCCACAGTCGGATCCAAGCCATCGAGCAGCTGATCTGCCTTGTCTGGTGAATTACACACTAGCACCATGTCGCAACCCGCCCTCAATGCAGCATGCGCACCCTGCACGACATTGCCAGCCACACTGGCGCCCTCCATCGACAAATCGTCGCTGAAGATCACGCCCTCGAACCCAAGCTCACCACGCAGCAGACTTAACCATTTGCGCGAGAACCCAGCCGGTTGACTATCGAAGAACGGATAAATCACGTGCGCCGGCATCACGGCTGACAAGCTCATACCGAGCCAGCCATACGGTGCGGCATCTTCTTTGAGAATATCTTTCGGGTCGCGCTCATCGACTGGAATCGCAATATGCGAATCCGCCGCGACAAAACCATGTCCGGGGAAGTGCTTGCCACAGTTAGCCATACCGGCCTGCAGCAAACCATGGTTAATACTTTTTGCGAGCATGGTCACGACGCGCGGGTCACGATGAAACGCACGATCACCAATCACTTCCGACGGCCCATAGTCGAGATCAAGGACCGGCGTGAACGATAAATCAACGCCACACGCACGCAACTCTGCCGCCAGCACATAGCCCAATGCCGTA
>JBJTXC010000112.1:0-2419 GCA_046082065.1 Burkholderiaceae bacterium | reverse complement strand
GTTGGCTGAGTTCAGCGCGGGTAGAACCGTCGTCGTTCTTGTTAAGCAGAATGGCGCGGAACATAGTGTGGGTCTCCTCTAGTGAATGTTTTATCGCGCAAATCAAGGTAACTTGATCTGGGCAAGCTTGTTTTCCAGGGTTTTGGCATCAATCGCACCGGGGATGCGTGAACCGTCTGCAAAAATAATCGTCGGCGTGCCGCTGACGCGGTATTTTTTGCCCAGCTCGACAACTTTGTCGATTGCCGCAGTGCTGCATGAATCTGGTGCGTTGGGCGCCGCTTTACCTTCGATCATCCAGTCGTCCCAAGCTTTGGCTTTGTCCGGGCTGCACCACATGTTCTTCACCTTCTTCAGCGAATCGTCGCCAAGAATCGGATACATGAAGGTATAGACCGTGACGTCTTTGATCTCGACCAGCGATTTACGAAAACGTTTGCAGTAGCCGCAGTTGGGGTCTTCAAACACTGCGATCACACGCTTGCCATTGCCCTTGACGGATTTTGCGGCGAGGTCCAACGGTAAATCCGAAAACTTGATCTTGTTGAGCTCGTCCAGCTTGGCTTGGGTAAGGTCTTTCGATGTCTCAGTGTCGAACACATGGCCAATGAAAACAAACTTGCCGTCCGCATCGGTGTAAACCAGCTCGTTACCTACTTTCACTTCATACAAACCACCGTAGGGGGTTTTAGTGACCGACTCAACCGGTTGCTCATTACCCAACCGCCCCTGCAGCAGCTTTTTGAGTTTGGCTTCGACAGTTTGCGCCACCGCGCTGGATGAAAGCACGCAAAGCACGAGTGCGAGCCATTGAATATTTTTTACCTTGATCATCACTCGCCTTGAAAAAACTAATTAGAAGAAAAAGAACGATGTGCAGCACGTAACAGCGAACCGCCTAGGGCGTGCTGCATCAGCTTGCGCTTCAGGAATGGCAGTTTGTCGATTGCAGACATACCCAGGTTGCGGAATGCCTTGACGGGTGCCACGTCAGTCTCGAACAGTCGCTGCAAGCCATCCGTCGTCATTTGCATCAGCCATACTGCTTCCTTGCGCTGGCGGGCATAGCGCGCCAATGTGCGCGCGTCACCGCAATCGACCGATTGATCGCGCCTGGCGAGCACTGAACGCAGCGCATCGATATCAGCAAAGCCGAGGTTCATGCCTTGCCCCGCGAGTGGGTGCACCACATGCGCGGCGTCACCAATCAGCGCGACCCGATGCGCGACCAAGCTCGCAGCGCTGATCAAGCGTAGTGGGAATGCTTGCGGTTGGGTTGGCGGCAGCATGGTGAAGGCGCCGAGTCCTTGACCAGGCAGCTGCGCAAGGCGTTGACATAATTGTTCGGGTGTTTCGCGCAGGATGGCGTCTGCGAGCTTGTCTGGCGCTGACCAAACGAGCGAGACGCGCGAGCCGGGCAGCGGTAGCAGCGCAACGATACCTTGCTCGCCCAAAAACCACTGACGAGCGACGCCATGATGTGGCTGATCGCAGGCGAAGTTAGCCACCACCGCGCGCTGATCATACGAACGATAGCTGATACCGATATCAGCTTGCGCACGTACCCAGGAATTTGCGCCATCGGCACCCATCACGAATGAGGCGAGTATTTGGCTGCCATCACTTAGTGAAACGCATGCGTGCTGCTGATTGGCTTGCAACTGCGCCGCGTGGCCATGAATGATCTGAACGCCGTTGGCAAACTTCAGCGCATCATCCAGCGCGCGATTGAGGTTTTGATCTTCCACGATCCAGGCCAAGGCATCGGTGCGCGAGGCATAGGCATCAAAGCCGATGTGCCCGGCTGCGTCACCATCGCCATGCACCGCCATGGCATCCACTGCAGCGATGCGTGTTGCATCCATCGCTTCCCATACCCGAATCGACAACAGTAACTCGCGCGCACCGACATTCAGCGCGTAGACGCGCTGATCCCAGTCCTTGCTATGGCTGGCGTTAATGTCAGCAGTGGCTGGAGCGACCAAGCTCACACGCATGCCATCACGTGCCAGGGCAAGCGCAGCGGTTTTGCCAATGGCGCCAGCGCCAATGATGCAGACATCAGATTGAATCGACATGTTCGGATTATATCCGGCGTACTTACTGTCTTGATTCAGGACGCTTTGGGGGCTTTTAGTGTGGTCCACTGAGGGATTTGCGGGGTTTTATGCCGCCCATTTGCTAGGCGCTGGTTGAATGTTTTGCTATACTTGCAGCACTTGGCCTGGTAGCTCAGTTGGTAGAGCAGAGGACTGAAAATCCTTGTGTCGGTGGTTCGATTCCGCCCCGGGCCACCAATCGCACTGAGAGCGTCAGCCTGCGTGAGGGGTCTTCATTATTTAGCCCTCCGAACCTGCAGTGCGTACAGCATATTTCTGAGGCTCAAACAGAGTCGTCAACGCTTAGCTTGCGGTTCAGC
>JBJTXC010000111.1:0-2380 GCA_046082065.1 Burkholderiaceae bacterium | reverse complement strand
CAAGGCGCAGATGCTGTTTGATGTGTCGCTTGAGGTGGGTCGCGGTGAAGTCGTGGCGCTGATGGGTCGTAATGGCGCAGGTAAGTCCACCACCATCAAATCCATCATGGGTCTGCTACCGAGCAAACGCGGTCAGGTGCGTTTCATGGATGAAGAGATCGGTACGCTTGAGCCGTATGAGATCGCCCGTCGCGGGCTCGGTTTTGTACCGGAAGACCGACGGGTTTTTTCAGAGCTGAGCGTGCTGCAAAATCTGGAGGTCGGTCGACAAGCTGCGCGCCCCGGTATCGCACCTTGGACGCCTGAGCGTTTGTTTGCACTTTTTCCGAATCTGGGCGAGATGCCGGATCGTCCGGGGGGCAGCATGAGTGGCGGTGAGCAGCAGATGCTGACGGTGGCGCGAACCTTGATGGGTAATCCGCTGCTGCTAATGCTTGACGAGCCCTCGGAGGGCGTTGCGCCTGTGATTGTGGAGCAGATGGCGCATATGATCATGACGCTGAAGCAGCAAGGGCTTGCCATTCTGCTATCAGAGCAGAATCTTCATTTCGCTCAGCTAGTATGCGACCGTGCGTATGTGCTCGAGCAGGGGCAAATTCGATTCAGCGGTACGATGAGCGCGCTGGCTGCGAGTGAAGAAGTACAAAAGAACTATTTGTCGTTGTAGTAGGGCGTCGGGCGGTCGGAGACGACCATTTTTAAACGCGGTACGAGGAGAGCAAAATGAAAAACCATTTCAGTCGTAGAGATACCCTCAGATTACTTGGTGGCGCCGGCATGCTGGCTGCATTGGGTGGCGTTGGTCTGCGCGCGAGTGCTGGTGTCAGCATTAGTGATGCAAGTGCGTTGATCGTGGTCGATGTACAAAACTGCTTTGTGCCGGGCGGCACGTTACCGGTCAACAAAGGCGATGAAGTGGTACCCGTCATTAATGCGATTTCGAAAAAATTCAAAAACGTCGTCATTACACAAGACTGGCACACCAAGGGCCATGTGTCGTTCGCGTCGTCGCATGCCGGCAAGAAGCCATTCGAGACCACCAAGCTGCCTTACGGCGAGCAAGTGCTTTGGCCAGACCATTGTGTACAAGGCACCAAAGACGCTGAGCTTCACAAAGATCTGGCTATCCCGCATGCGCAGCTAGTCATCCGTAAAGGCTTCCATGAGGACACCGACAGCTACTCTGCTTTCCAGGAAGCAGATCGCAAGGCAAATACAGGTCTTGCAGGCTATCTGAAAGAACGCAAGCTGAAGACGGTATACGTAACCGGCTTGGCGACCGATTTTTGCGTTGCATGGACTGCACTCGATGCACGTAAAGCAGGTTTTGAGGTCTATGTAATCGAAGACGCGTGCCGCGGTATTGACTTGAATGGCTCGGTCGCCAAAGCATGGGAGACCATGAAATCCAAGGGCATCAAGCGCATACAGTCGTCCGACTTGGCTTAATGCGGTCGTGTTGAACAAGTGAGCGCACCATGGCTACCGCGGCAATAGCAGAAGCATCCGGTAAGGTCGTCATCAGCAATATCGGTCTGATGTTATCGGGGGATATTCAACACCCGATACTCGATGCCGATACCATCGTAGTCAACGATGGCAAGATTATCGCCGTCGGAAAATACAAAGACTGCGACACTGAAGGCGCACGCACCCGGATCGATTGCCGCGGTACTGTGGTGTCACCCGGCCTGATCGATTCCCATGTTCACCCGGTGGCAGGTGACTGGACCCCGCGTCAGAATCAAATTAACTGGATAGACTCGGCCTTGCATGGTGGTGTGACCACCATGATCTCGGCGGGTGAAGTGCACTATCCGGGACGCCCGAAAGATATCGTTGGACTAAAAGCACTCGCAATTGCATCGCAGCGGGCATTTGATGCTTTTCGTCCTTCCGGTGTCAAAGTGATGGGTGGCGCGCCGGTGATTGAGAAAGGTATGGTTGAGTCCGATTTCGCCGAACTGGCCGCAGCGGGCGTCAAGCTGCTAGGCGAGGTCGGCTTGGGTAGCGTGAAAGCCGGTGATGAAGCACGCCAGATGGTGGCGTGGGCGCGCAAGTACGGTATACAAAGCACCATTCATACCGGTGGCCCGTCGATTCCCGGCTCGGGTTTGATCGATAAAGACGTGATTCTCGAAGCGGATGCCGACATCATCGGGCACATCAATGGTGGTCACACCTCGTTGCCGTATCAGCAGGTTTGCGAGTTATGCGAGCGCTCTGCCCGTGGTATTGAGTTGGTTCATAACGGTAATGAACGCATTTCGATTTTGACGGCGCGTCACGCAAATGAATTGAAATGTTTGCACCGGGTGATTTTGGGCACGGATGGCCCTGCGGGTTCGGGCGTGCAGCCGCTGGGTATTTTGCGCATGAT
>JBJTXC010000110.1:0-7571 GCA_046082065.1 Burkholderiaceae bacterium | reverse complement strand
CTTGCAAAGTATCCCGCGCGGTGACCTGCTCGGCTTGATCGATCTGCGTAACGATATGACCATGTACTACGTGGTGCTGGCCATCATGGTGGCTGCTTTCGCACTGATCATGCGGGTTATTCACTCGCCGTTCGGGCAGGTATTGAAAGCGGTGAAAGAAAACGAGCCGCGCGCGACCTCGCTGGGCTATGAGGTGGCACGCTATAAATTACTCGCATTTGTGCTGTCCGCTGCGCTGGCGGGATTGGCCGGATCGGTGAAGGCTGTTGTGCTGGGTTTTGGTACCTTGACCGATGTGCACTGGTCGATGTCGGGTTTGGTGGTGCTGATGACCCTGGTTGGCGGTATGGGTACGCTGTTTGGCCCGGTGCTGGGCGCGATCATCATCATCGCGCTTGAAAACAAACTCGGGGATGTGGGTACCTGGCTTGCACAGCTGACTGATATCGAGTGGTTCAATACCTTGGGTGAATCCGTCACGATGGTGACTGGCTTGATCTTCGTGATTTGTGTGCTGGCCTTCCGGCGCGGCATTATTGGCGAACTGGTGGCGCGGATGCGCTAACCAGCGCGTCACCTTCAAGTCGATCAAGATCTGCTATACGGTTTCAATGCATTGCTGTCTCATTCGCAAATGCATTGAACGCCTGATGTGTGCTCAGGAAGATACGTTCACGCATACGTTGACCCAGCGCGCTGGATTGCAACTTGTCCAGCACGGGTCCTTTGACTTCAGCGAACTGCAAGCTGATACCGCGCGCTGACAAACTGGCTTCGAGCTCGGTCAGCATCTGCAAGGCGGTGGTGTCCAGCTGATTCACTGCAGACATAATCAGCAGCACGCAGCGTGTCTTTGGCTGTTCTCGCACCAGCTGTTCTATTTTCGATTCGACGATTTGTGAATTGGCGAAGTACAGGCTTTCATCAACGCGCAGCGCAATCAGACCGGGTTGGGTCGCCACCTCATGACGATCAATATTTCTGAAGTGTTCAGTGTTTGGCACGCGACCCACAACGGCCATATGCGGGTGACTGCTACGCCAGACCAACACCGCCAGTGACAAGGCAACGCCCAGCAGTATGCCTTCCTCCACACCCAACAAAAGCACGCCGGCGAAGGTCAGTAGCATGGCAACTGCGTCAGCTTTATCGTAGCGCCAAGTGGTGACGACAGTTTTAAAGTCCACCAGCGTCAGCACAGCGACAATGATGGTGGCGGCTAGCACGGCATGCGGCAGGTAATAGAACCAACCGGTCAATACAACGATAACGACGCCCATGATGATTGCAGACACAATGCCTGCACCGGGTGAATGTGCGCCGGCATCGTAGTTCACCACCGAACGCGCGAAGCCTCCCGTCACGGGAAAGCCGCCTGAGACTGCACTGGCGACATTGGCAACGCCGATGCCCATCAATTCTTTGTTGGGCGAGATTCGCTCGCCGCGTTTCAAGGCCAGTGATTGCGCCACCGAGACACTCTCAACAAATCCGACCAGCGATATCAGCAGCGCGGGCAAAGCAATTACGTTCAGCGCGTTGATGTCGACGCTGGGTAGCGTCAGCGCGGGCAAGCCCGACGGCACGGCGCCGACAATCGATACCTGCGCAGTCTGATCAATCTGATTGATGGCGCTGTAGGTGGTTGCAACGATGACCACCAGCATTGGCGCCAGACGGCTCAGCATTGCGCTGACCCGTGGAGCGACACCAAGCATGTTCAGCAGGGGCGGTAGGCCGGTGCGCGCGAATATCAGGAACACGATAGCGCTGATACCCATGGTCGCTGCGATTGGATTCACATTCTTCAACGCAGTCGGCAGTGCGGCCAGCATACCGAGTGCGCTGCCACTTGGCAGTGGCATACCCAGCAGGTACTTTAACTGCGCCAGCGTGATCAAGATCGCCGTACCGGAGATGAAGCCGCTGATGACCGAGTGACTCAAGAAGTAAGCGAGAAAACCAAGCCGCATCAAACCGGCTACGAAAAGCATGATTCCCGACATCAGCGCAAGCATCATGGCGAGTGCAACATATTCGCCACTACCCGCAACCGCCAGCGGCGTCAGCGCACTGGCCGTCATCAGCGAAATAATCGCGACCGGACCGACGGCCAGCGTCATGCTGCTACCGAGCAGTGCGTAGGCCACCAGTGGCAGCACGCTGGCGTACAAGCCTACTTGTGGCGGTAGGCCAGCCAGTAGCGCGTAAGCGAGGCTTTGCGGGATCAGCATCACGCTGACGATCAAGCCGGCTGCAAGATCACCGCTGAGCCAGGCGCGGCGATACTGTTTAACCCATTCAGGCATCCACAAGCGATCTTTCATGCATTCAGCAGGTGACTTGGCTCGGACGGCATCAACTCAATGGCGCCGCATCTCGCCGGTGCAGGCATCGTGCGGGGTGATTAATGTGTCGAGGCTTCAGGTTTCGGGGTTCCAAACCCGACCGTGGCCGCCATTCTATTGACGAACAATTTATCTGTCAATATAATGTTCTTAGATTAATTGAGCCGGAGAGATCCATGAGCGTCGCGACCCGTCAGCCCCAGGTGCATGGCATTTTTGACCCCGCCACCTGGACCGTGACCTACGTGGTGTACGAGCAGCCGGGTGCGCCTTGCGCGATCATCGACTCGGTACTCGATTATGACCCCAAGTCAGGTCGCACCCGGACTGAGTCGGCCGACAAGGTGATCGCCTTCGTCGAAGAAAATCGACTGCAGGTGGCATGGATACTCGAGACTCATGCGCATGCAGATCACATTAGCGCGGCACCTTATCTGCGCCATCAGCTGGGCGGCAAGATCGCGATTGGTGACCACATCACGACCGTGCAGCAAGTGTTCAAAGGCATCTTCAATCTTGAGCCCGAATTCGCCGTGGATGGCTCGCAGTTTGATCAATTACTGAAAGACGGCGAAGTATTCGAAATCGGGCACCTCAAGGGTCAGGTCATGTTCGTTCCCGGACACACGCCTGCCTGTGTTGCCTACCAGGTGGGTGATGCAGTGTTTGTTGGTGACACCATGTTCATGCCCGACGTGGGTACAGCACGCTGTGATTTTCCGGGGGGTGATGCGCGAACGCTGTATCGT
Source organism: Burkholderiaceae bacterium (assembly GCA_046082065.1). Taxonomy (GTDB): domain Bacteria; phylum Pseudomonadota; class Gammaproteobacteria; order Burkholderiales; family Burkholderiaceae_D; genus Pernthalerella. The sequence continues at coordinate 4,474 of JBJTXC010000110.1, read as the reverse complement.
TCGGTGAAAAAAATTCTCGATTTGCCACCGCAGACCCGGCTGTTCATGTGCCACGACTATCCGCCGACAGAGCGCCCGATTCAGTTCGAGACCACAGTCGCTGCGCAGCGTCGGTCGAATATTCATGTTCATGATGGCATCAGCGAGGATCAGTTTGTCGAGATGCGCACCAAGCGTGATGCCACCCTCGAGATGCCGGTGCTGATATTGCCGTCGGTGCAGGTCAACATTCGCGCAGGCGAGATGCCGCCAAAAGACGACAACGGTATTAGTTACTTGCGCATACCGGTGAATGCACTTTAAACGCAGGTCTGGTGAGCTCGCCTGCTGTCGCGGACAACATGGCGAAAAAAATCCCGCGCAATTGCGCGGGATTTTTCTTGAGGCGAGGTGCGTTTTACAGACCCGCGTTTTGCTGCGCCACCATCATGTACAGCATCGGAATGGACAGCATGGTGTTGAAGCGCGAGGTCAGCATCGCCATGCGAGCTGCTTTGGCTTTTTCATCGGCTTCAACGGTCACAATACCCAAGGCTTTCTTCTGGTTCGGCCAGATGATGAACCAGACATTAAATGCCATCAGCAGTGCCAGCCACATGCCGATACCAATTGCATGGAAGGGCACCTGCAATCCAAGTGCTGCTGCGAGATAGCCATTCATCCAAGCCAGCAGTACACCGGTGACCACAGTCGCCAGCGCAGCGTAACGGAACCAGAACAGTGCGGTCGGTGCGATGACTTTGCCAATGGCAGGCTTTTGCTCATCCGGGATTTTTGGCATCGACGGGATTTGCACAAAGTTGAAATACCAGAGCAAACCGATCCACATCACGCCGGACAGCACGTGCAGCCAGCGCATGAAGAATGCGCCCCAAGCGTGGCCCATGGCCGGGCCCGCGCCCGACACGTTGCTGGCGATCAGTACCAGCAGAACAAGAATGACCAGACCGGCGATCACGGTACGGCCGAGCGATTGAAGAATAGGTGCCATGACTCCTCCTGAGGGTCGAGTACGTGTCTTATCGTGGGGTAAGCTGTTGACGCCGGACCGCGAAAAACCTTGCGCCTTTGTCAAGCCGCGCGAAGTATAGCGGAACCAGCGTTTATCGTTGGGTCACCTTGGCAATCCCGACGCGCGCCTGACCTCGGGCCAAACGCACGTCAATCGCCTGATCTTGCACCAAATCGGCCGTGTCACGCAGGATGCGCCCCTGCTCATCTTGAACAATGGCATAGCCACGCTCGAGCGTACGCTGCGGTGCCAGTAAAGTCAGTTGCGCGCGCACACTATCGCAACGGTGCGCAGCGCTGGCACGGCGCTTGGCAAAGCTTGCACTGAGCTGCTGGAGTTTTCCAGCCAGTTTTGCGCCGAGTAGCGTGGTGTCTGGCAGCGCATGGCGCAGGCGCTGGGTGCGCTGCGCGAGCGTAAATTTCATCGAGGTGATCGGCGTTTTACCGGCATGGCGTAGCCGGGTTTGCAGTCCAGCCAATCGCAGCGCATGCTGCCGTACTGCTGTCGTTGGACTTTGCAGTCGGCGCGACAGCCAGTCGAGCGATTGCGCCTGCTCATCCAGATGCCGACGCAGCGCGGCTTGTAGCCCATGGGCAGACTCGGCCAGATGATCCAGCCAGTCGTCGCGAGCGGTGGCGGCTAACTCTGCGGCCGCGGTTGGGGTTGGGGCACGCAGATCCGCGACAAAATCGGCAATCGTCACGTCTGTCTCATGGCCCACGCCGGAGATCACAGGCATTGAGCAGGCCACCATGGCGCGCGCGACGCGCTCGTCATTGAATGACCATAAGTCTTCCAAGCTACCGCCGCCGCGCGCGACGATTAATACATCGCATTCGGCGCGCTGGGAGGCGGTGTTGATCGCATGCGCGATCTGCTCGGCCGAGCCCGCGCCTTGTACCAAAGTCGGGTAAACAATCAGCTGCACGTGCGGCGCGCGGCGCCGAAACGCACTGATCAGGTCACGCAATGCCGCCGCGTGCGGACTCGTCACTACACCAATAATGCGTGGGAATTCTGGAAGTGAGCGCTTGCGAGCCGGGTCAAATAAGCCTTCAGACTCGAGCTTGGCTTTCAGCGTCAGGAAGGCTTCGTACAGATTGCCGACCCCCGCTTTGCGCATCATGTCGACATTCAGCTGAAAGTCGCCGCGCGCAGCGTATAACCCGACCGTGGCGCGCACCTCGACCTTATCCCCTTCACGCGGGTTGAAGTCCACGTACTGAGCGCGGCCCCGAAACATGACGGCACGCACCTGGGCGCCGGCGTCCTTCAAGGTGAAGTACCAGTGGCCTGATGCCGCCCGGGTCACGTTGGAGATTTCGCCGCTGACCCAAGCCAGCGCAAAGCTTCGCTCCAGCAAGCGGGCGACGGCTTGGTTCAGTTGCGTGACAGTGAGTATTTCCCCACCGGAATTGTCAGGCATCAAGCGGTTTCCTCCAGTAAAGTCCACAACAACGCCAGGCTTTCCACAATTTCGCCGGTCTACTTCATCAGCGCAGTCTGCCCCCGAGGCCTGCGGCTCGCCAAGGCTAACTCATTGATTTATTGAGATAAAGCGACCCTGGCTGGTTCCGAGTGCAGTGCAGAAAAGTCTTGGAAATCAAGCACTTCGGGCAGCTGACCAAGGGTTTCCCACAAAGTTGTCCACAGGATGCGTGGACAAGTGGCTAGCCAAGGGCTCAGTCTGAAGTGATCCATGTCAAAGTACCAACACCCGTCGTGCTCGCCTTGCCCGCCGAAAGTAGAGCAGATACAGTCGCACGCTGTTTTTCCAAAACTCGGAGCTGGCAACTTGTACTCGCTCATCCAGGCCGCTGGCTGGCCCATCTGGTTTTTGCTCGCCGCCTCGGTGGTTGCGGTCGCGGTTATCGTCGAAAGAATACTTTACCTGCGTAGGTCGCGGGTGTTGCCGCCGAGCTTGCTGGTTGAGGTGATCTCGGCCGTACGCGCCGGGCCCGTCAGTGTGGAGCACATCGATCAACTCGCGCACCATTCCCCGCTGGGTAGCGTGCTTGCCGCAGCGCTGCGCCAAGCCGACGCACCCCGCGAGCGACTGGTACAAGCGATGGAGGATGCGGGCCGCACTGTCACGCTGCAGCTCGAGCGTTACCTCACCACGCTCGGCACGGTGGCAACATTGGCCCCCTTGATGGGCTTGTTCGGTACGGTGATTGGCATGATCGAGTTGTTCGGTGCGCAGGATGTGGCGGGTGCCGACCCGCTGCGGGTGGCGCATGGTATTTCGGTCGCGCTGTACAACACCGCATTTGGTTTGGCGGTCGCGATGCCGGCACTGATGTTTCATCGACATTTTCATGCGCTGGTGGATAGTTTGGTGCTGCAACTGGAGCAGCAAGCGCTGAAGCTGGTGAATGTTTTAAGCGAACCACGCGGCGCGCATGAAGTTTCGTAAATCAGTGCGTCGCGATACACCGGAGGTGAACCTGATCGCGTTCATCGATGTGCTGCTGGTCGTTTTGATTTTTCTGATGGTGAGCACGACCTTCAGCAAATTCAGCGCGCTGAAGCTGAGTCTGCCCACCGCGAGTATGCAACCCGAGCAGGCCCGGCCGAAAAATATATCAATCGCGATCGATGCGAGCGGTAGCGTGACATTGGAGAGTCGTCGACTTGGTGCGATCGATCCCAAGTCGTTGGCAGAGGTACTACGGCAAGTCGTGGGCTCCGACAAAGACAGCGTGATCGAGATTCACGCGGATGCAATGACCACGCACCAATCGGTCGTCAATGTGATGGAAGCTGCGCGGCTGGCTGGATTGCAGCGACTCACTTTTGCTACCCGAGCAATGGTCAGATGATCTCGAGAGCGCAACTAGCGACGTCGCTGATGCGGCTGTGGCAACAGCGCTCATGGCGCTCGCGTGCCTTATTGCCGTTGGCTTGGTTGTATGGCGCATTACTGCAGATACGTCGGGCGCTGTACGCGCTGGGTTGGATGCGACAAACACAGTTACCCGTGCCGGTCATTGTGGTCGGGAATATTTTTGTCGGTGGTACGGGCAAAACACCGTTGGTGGTTTGGCTGGTCGAGCAATTACGCACGCGTGGTTGGCATCCTGGCGTGATTGCGCGAGGTTATGGCGCGCACGTCGACCACGTGGTAGAGGTGCATCCAGCCAGTGACCCGATGACAGTAGGCGATGAGCCGCTACTCATTAAGCATCGCACGGGTGCGCCGGTAGTCGTCAGTCGGCGTCGCGTAGCAGCGGCAGAGCAATTACTGCGCGCATACCCGGAGGTTGATGTCGTGATCGCTGACGATGGCTTGCAGCATTATGCGTTGGCTCGCACCATCGAGATTCAGTTAACCGACACACGAGGCCACGGCAATGGCTGGTTGTTACCCGCCGGGCCGTTACGTGAGCCAGTATCTCGTCGCGCCGATTTTTTTGTCGTCCATGGCGCTGCAACGGCGCAATCTCCGGCCGCGCGGGTGGA
>JBJTXC010000109.1:0-8593 GCA_046082065.1 Burkholderiaceae bacterium | reverse complement strand
GTGAACAGGGCCTGTTGAATTGCTGATTAGCGGCCATCTGCGCCAAATTTGCTTCTGCCTTGGTTAGAATCAGTTTTGGATCAATGTCGACGATTGGTAAAAAATGACGGATTTTGGACACAGATAAGCGAAATAATTGTCATATTTAACAGTTTTATGGATGCCACTTGGATTCAGGGGTTTTTCCGGCAACGAAGCGCAGGTATGATTTCACATTGCCGTAAAACAATTCGCCGACGGCCTTGCTGTAAAGGGCGCTGAGGTTTGCTTGTACCCGTACGCGTCGGCGTTGTAATAAAAATAACTTTCCGATGCGCTTTGTGTAGTTTTGACAGGATCGTGAACATTTATATGCTGAGCGCGCTGCCACAGCGCGACGAACAGATCCCGGATTCGGATGCGGGCGGCGAGCTGCTGCGCACCGTGCCGGGTAACGTCGTGCAATCGATACGCGCATTTCGGGTCGTTGACCTGCAGTCCGAGGCGGTTCGGCTCGCCCATCATTTTCTATACGCGAATCTGGCGCAAGCACTGACGCGCCAACAAGTGCTGGCCGCGGTTGCCGAGTCTTTTCAAATCCCGAAATCCTCTGCCAAGAATTTCGATGCATTGCGCGATTGTTTGACTGAGCAGATTCATCGAGCGGGTCAACAACCCGGCTTTTTAATTGTGCTTGATCAGTTACCTCAGACGCAGAAATTTGATCGCGAAGCCCGTGAGAATTTGCTGGATGTATTCCGCGATGCGGCGGATTACTGGGCAGAGAAGCGCGTCCCATTTCGTGTTTTCTTCTCGTTCGACTGAACACCGCGCAGTACGCCATTTTGAGCCTGTCTGAAGGTTCGTAGCGCGGCCCGCAAGGATAATTTTGCGGCAGGGTTTGCAGCTTGGATGGAATTGCAATCTCTGTAATACAGCGTAAATCGTCGCTGCTACAATCCGCGCCATGAAAAACATCGTGATCCTGATCTCGGGTCGCGGCAGCAACATGGAGGCCATTATCCGGGCCGCCGCTGCCGATAACTGGCCTGTTCGGATTGCGGCTGTGATCAGTCATCGTGCCGACGCCGCCGGGTTACGTACCGCTGAACTCGCGGGCATACCCATTGCCACGGTTGAACATGCCGATTACAGCGATCGGGTCAGTTTTGATCGCGCCCTGGCTGAGCAAATTGACTTTTTCCAGCCTGACTTGGTGGTGCTAGCGGGGTTCATGCGTATTCTGAGCGCGGGCTTTGTTGATCACTACCGTGGCTGCCTGCTGAATATTCATCCCTCGTTACTGCCGAGTTTTCCTGGCTTGTCCACGCACCGTCGCGCGATTGAAGCGGGTGTGCGATTCCACGGCGCGACCGTACATTTCGTGACCCATGATCTGGACCACGGCCCCATCGTTGATCAAGCGGTCGTTCCGGTTTACGAAGACGATACCGAGGCAACGCTGGCAGCGCGGGTGTTGAGCGAGGAGCATCGGATTTACCCAGCGGCTGTGCGCGGTGTTATCGAGGGGCGCATCAGACTGGAGGGCGATCGTGTGCGCCGTGATGTAGCGGCAGCAGACCAAACATGAGATTCTCGCCCGTCGTGGTTGGAGGCACCGAGCAGGCCTTGCGCGAGATCATGCGATTTATTGGTCCAGCCGATGTCACCTTGTCGCGCTACTTTCGGGCGCATCCCAAACTTGGAACGCGAGAACGAGGTGCGATCGCCGAGGCGGTCTATGCGTTCTTGCGCCATCGTCTGGCGCTGATGCATTTATCCGAATCGGGCAGTGGACCCCAGCTACGTCGTATTGCGCTGCTGGCGCTTGCGGAAACTGCGAGCATCGATGCGCTAGGTGGCCTGAGTGAATCAGAGCGGCATTGGCTCACGCATGTACTTGGTGTTGATCGCGCCAATCTTTCGCCCGCCTTGCGTTTCAATTTTCCGGATTGGATTCGTGAGCGCTTGATTGCCCAGTATGGTCAAGACGAGTCTGAGCAGCTGATGGCTGCATTGAATCGACCCGCGCCATTAGATCTTCGCGTCAATACAGTGCAATCCTCGGTTGAGCATGTGACCGCCGCACTGACTGAGGCAAATATTGCGTTTGAACGCACTGCGTATGCGCCGCAAGCGATTCGACTCTCGTCCAAACCCGCGCTGCAAAATCTGCCTATCTTCAAGCAGGGTGCAATTGAAGTGCAGGACGAGGGTAGTCAGTTACTGGTACAGATGCTTGGCGCAAAGCGTGGCGAGATGGTGGTGGATTTTTGTGCCGGAGCGGGTGGCAAGACATTGGCCATCGGCGCCATGATGCGCAATACAGGCCGGTTGTACGCCTTTGATATCTCCGATCGACGACTCGGCAAACTGAAGCCGCGCCTCGCTCGAAGCGGCCTGTCGAATGTGCATCCGGTGCTGATCGCGCATGAGAACGACGCCAAGGTCAAGCGACTCGCCGGCAAAGTGGACCGGGTATTGGTCGACGCACCGTGCAGCGGCTTGGGTACCTTGCGCCGCAACCCGGATATGAAGTGGCGCCAGCAACCGGGCGACTTGAGTGAGTTAAGTGCTCGTCAGTTCAGTATTCTGATGAGTGCGGCGCGGCTACCCAAACCGGGCGGACGCTTGGTCTATGCCACTTGCAGTTTAATGGCCGAAGAAAATCAGGCGATCGTCGAAAAGTTTTTATCAGCGCAAACTCAATACCGACTGGTGTCCGCTCAGCAGATATTGTCTGAGCAAAAAATCGCATTGGATACGGGCGACTATTTGCAGCTGATGCCGCACCGGCATGGTACGGATGGATTTTTCGCAGCGGTATTTGAACGTGTCGCATGAGGCAGCACCGTCGCATCACGCTGGGTGTGCTGCTGCTGATATGCCTTGCCGATTCATCTGCGCGCGAGACCGTACCGGTATTGCCGTCAGCGGGAACGATCGAAGCCTATTTCACACCTTGGGATGATGCGCAAGCCGCACTTGTCTCTGCGATTGAGCAGGCTCGGCAACAGGTGTTAGTGCAAGCGTATGTGTTGACCAGTCGTGCCATCGCCGCTAGCCTTATCCGCGCACATCGCCGTGGCATTGATGTGCGAGTACTGGCAGACCAGCGCCAGTATCTTGATGTCGATGGATCGCAGCTGGACGATTTGGCGCGCGCCGGTATTCCCGTGTGGCTTGAAACCCGCTATCGAAGTGCGCATAACAAGGTCATGTTGATCGATGTCAGATCGTCGCACGCTGTCGTGATCACAGGGAGTTACAACTACAGCTGGGGTGCGCAACACATGAATGCGGAAAATCTTCTCGTGATACGTGGCCATGCAGCGTTGGCAGGCCGCTATGAGTCAAACTGGATGCGGCACCAGTCAGATGCCGCTTTGCTTGAATCAAGATGAATCCTGCACAAAATCTTTGGTCGCAACTGCTGGCCGATCTGAATGATCCGAATCTGCAGTGGCAACTGGTGGCCGTGCTGGTTTGCATCGTTGCCGCGTGGTGGTTGTCTCGTGTTTTGGTGCGCAGGTTGTCGGCATCTGGCGGCGCGGCAGGGGTCAACCAGGTCAGTTTGCGTCGTTTACTGACGCCGTTGTTGGTTCTGCTGTTCATCGTACTTGCAACGCGTGTTCTGTCGAGTTACCAGAGCGTTGGTCTGTTGCGGGTTGCAATACCGCTGGCGTTGTCTTATTTGCTTATTCGCGCAGTGTTTTATTTGCTGCGCATGGCTTTTGCGCCAGACGGTCGGGTTGGTGTGATTCTGCAGACAGTTGAGCAGGCACTTGCCGTGTTGATCTGGGCCGGCGTAGCGCTCTATATCACCGGGCTCTGGCCAGAGTTTGTCGATTACCTTGAGCAGACCAAGCTACCGGTCGGGCGGCACCATGAGTCGCTCAAAGTGTTGTTGCAGGCGTTGATTTGGGTGGGTGTGACTTTGGTGCTCGCACTCTGGGCCGCCGCGCTGCTCGAGCAACGCTTGATGCAACTCGACAGCGTGCACAGTTCGCTGCGAGCCGTGTTAGCACGGGTTGGGCGAGGCTTGCTGATTCTGGTGGCCGTGTTGATCAGCTTGTCCTTGGTCGGGATTGATTTGACCGTGTTGTCGGTGTTTGGTGGTGCGCTGGGTGTCGGCCTGGGCCTTGGCTTGCAAAAACTTGTCAGCAGCTACGTCTCCGGCTTTGTGGTGCTGCTTGAGCGTAGCTTGAGTATCGGCGATCTGGTCAGCGTGGAAAAGTTCAGCGGACAAATCGTACAGATCAACACCCGCTACACCGTGCTGAGAGCGAGCGATGGTACCGAGGCCATCATTCCCAACGAGATGCTGGTGTCGCAGCCTGTCCAAAACTTCAGCCTGAGTGATCGCAACGCGCGCGTCAGCAGCGTCTTCAAGGTGGCGCATAGTGCCGACGTCGAACGTTTATTGGCTGCTATTCCCGTGGCGCTGGCCAAGCTACCTCAGGTACTTGCAACCCCCGCACCGAGTGCGCATCTGCTCTCGATGAGCATTGAGGGGCTGGAAATCGAGGCTGCTGTCTGGATTGACGATCCCTACAAGCTGAGGGGCAGTGTGCAATCTGCAATGAACCGGACGTTGCTGACGTTGCTCAATGAGCAACAGGTTGGCTTGTCTTCCATCCTGCCGACCGTAACTTCAGGCAATCCGTAATCCCCTGATTTGCAATGGGTTCTTGCTTAACCGAGCGGAAAATTCGGGCTTTCCGGCAGAAAAGCACGTAAAATGTGCGCACTTAAGGGGGTGGTCGAGATTGCCCCATTGGCAAATTGCATGGAGAAATAATGACTCAGCATTCCGGCTTGGATCTCGTTCTCGATTTCCTGCTCAACGGCGTCACGCACGCAACCGGCTGGCAAATCTTGTTGTTCACTCTGGCGGTGACCCATATCACGATCGCAGCAGTCACGATTTTCCTGCACCGCTGCCAGGCCCATAGGGCGCTGGATTTGCACCCGATCCCAAGTCACTTTTTCCGTTTCTGGTTATGGATGACGACCGGCATGGTGACCAAAGAGTGGGCTGCCATTCACCGTAAGCACCATGCGAAATGCGAAACGACCGAAGACCCGCACAGCCCGATCACGCGCGGCATAGATACGGTGGTGTTCGAGGGCGCAGAGCTTTATCGCATCGAAGCAAAAAATCGCGAGACCATGGAAAAGTACGGTCACGGTACACCGGATGATTGGATCGAGCGTCATGTGTACGCAAAGCATTCTGCTTTGGGTGTTTCGCTGATGTTGATCATCAACCTCATGTTGTTCGGCGTACTGGGGCTGACCGTGTGGGCCATACAGATGGCTTGGATTCCGGTGACAGCGGCGGGTGTTATTAACGGTATCGGTCACTACTGGGGTTACCGCAATTTTGACTGCAAAGATGCGTCGACCAATATTCTGCCCATCGGCATCATTATCGGCGGTGAAGAGCTACACAATAACCACCATACGTTCGGTACCTCGGCCAAGTTGTCCGCCAAATGGTACGAGTTCGATATTGGATGGCTGTACATCTCGATTCTGGCGGCGCTGGGTTTGGCCAAAGTAAAGAAGGTGGCGCCCGAGCCGAAATTCGATCGCAGCAAGTTGGTGGCGGATCTGGATACTTTGCATGCGGTCGTCGCCAACCGCTACGACGTGATGGCGAAATATGCGCGTTCATTGCGCAGTGCGTGGCGCGAAGAGGTTGATCAAATTCGCGCCAGTTCCGCGCTCGGGTCAGGGTTCTTGAAGTCGTCCAAAAAGCTGCTACAGCGTGAGCCGACCAGTCTTGAAACCAGCCAGCGTCAGCAGTTGTCCGAACTATTCGAGCACAGCAGCGCGCTCAAGACCATGCACGAGATGCGGGTTGAATTGGGTGCGATCTGGGAGCGCTCTCATTTCACCAGCGAGCAGTTGTTGCAGCAGTTGCGTGACTGGTGCGCGCGTGCGGAAGCTTCAGGTATTCGATCGCTGCGCGAGTTCTCATTGCGGCTACGTACCTACGCGTAAAGACGATTCCGCCAGGCCGCCTGCGGCCCGGGTTGTCGGCGCTTGTTTTGATCCGCCGAAGGCCTTGAAGCACGGAATGCATTCCTGCTAAATAAAAAACCCGCTCATTCGAGCGGGTTTTTTGTATACAAGTTGACCTCGGAGATGTTTACTTGATCTTGGTCTCTTTGTACTCAACGTGCTTGCGCGCCTTTGGATCGAATTTGGTGATCGTCATTTTTTCAGGCATGGTGCGCTTGTTCTTGGTCGTCGTGTAGAAGTGACCGGTACCGGCGGTCGACTCAAGCTTGATTTTTTCGCGGCCTTTACTGGTTGCCATGATGTCTTTTCCCGTTCTTTAATTTGATTAGACCTTGGCACCGCGTGTTCGCATGTCTGCGAGCACAGCCTCAATCCCGAGTTTGTCGATGATGCGCAGACCGGCGTTGGACACGCGCAGGCGTACCCAGCGGTTTTCTGATTCGACCCAAAAACGACGGTTCTGCAAGTTGGGCAGGAAACGGCGCTTGGTCTTGTTGTTGGCATGGGAAACATGGTTGCCACTCATCGGCTTTTTCCCGGTTACTTCGCATTCACGTGACACAGCAGACTCCTTGAAAATTACCAATTACTGAAAGAGGCGCGAGTATACTCAAAAAAATACGTATATTCAAGCACTTGCGATAAATAAGTGTGAACTATGCATTGGCCAATAATTTAACATTTAAGTGTGGGTTTTCGGGATTTTCTCACCATCAACACAAGCCATGGGCCCGGAACGACCAGATGTCCTGCGGCGTGACGATTAAATGGTCGAGCAGAGTGACTTCAATACATCGCATGACATCCCGGAGTTTTTGGGTCAATGTCTTGTCAAGTTCGCTAGGCTCTGCCCGTCCACTCGGATGGTTGTGCGCAAACACCACGCCCGCGGCGTTGTGCTTGAGCGCGGACCGAACAATCTCGCGCGGGTAAACCGCGACGCGTTGCAAGGCGCCGCTGCCAAAATCTTCAATGGCGATCAGACGATTTTGGACATCGGTGAATAAGCCGACAAAGCTCTCATTCAGGTGGGCATTGAAATGATGCCGGAGGAATAGGGACACCTGCTCTGGTCGGTCGAATACTGGCTTGTCGAGCAGCAGTCCGGTGAGCGAGCGTCGCTGCAATTCGGTCACCGCCATCAGTACCGTGCGCTTGGCTGTACCCAGCCCGCGGACTGCGCCAAGTTCGTCAGCCGATGCAGACAACAGTCGCGCCAATGAGCCGAAACGGTCCATCAGAGCCTGCCCAAGCTCGATCGCACTGATGCCGCCAACACCGGTACGCAGCAGAATAGCGATCAACTCGGCGTCTGTCAGCGCGGCTGCGCCTTTTTCGAGTAGCCGTTCGCGAGGGCGTAGTTCGGCGGGCAGGTCAGAGATACGCATGGCAGGTGTAGGGCGCTGGTCATGAAACGTGCGGCAGATGCTAGCGCCTTGGCGGGCGTGGCTGGGCAGAACGTACGCCATTGACTGGCTTACAATAGGAAATTGAAAAAAAGCTGGTCAATCAATGCTGAATTCGCCACATCCCGTTGTCACAGTGGGGGCTTTCCTGACCTTGCATTATCGACTCACTGATCAAGATGGGCATGACATTGTGACGACGTTCGGCGCGACACCAGCGACGCTGCAAATCGGTGCGGGTCAATTGTCCCCTGCGCTCGAGTCGCAGTTGCTTGGTTTGCCTGAGGGCGTGCAGCGAACTTTTGAACTGACGGCCGGTGAGGCATTCGGTCCGCACAATCCGGATTTGGTTCAGACTGTATCCATGACGACGCTGCGAGAGCATTCAGTTGAAGATGCAAGTTATGCAGTGGGTGATGTAGTGGATTTTTCAGCCCCTGGCGGTGGACGGTTTGCGGGTACTTTGTTAGCACTAAGTGATGAGGAAGCGGTTTTCGATTTCAATCATCCGCTCGCAGGCAGGGCAGTGACATTTGAAGTGAACATCATCGGTATTTTGTAAAGGGAGCCAAGGTGGAACAGGCGAAGGAAATTCTACTGGCGCAGCCGCGTGGATTTTGTGCCGGCGTTGACCGTGCCATTGAAATTGTCGAGCGCGCGATTGCGCAATTTGGTGCACCGATCTACGTACGTCATGAGATTGTTCACAACCGATATGTTGTAGATGAGCTGAGTGAAAAGGGAGCAGTTTTTGTTGAAGATTTAGCGGAGGTGCCGCCCGGCAGTCACCTGGTATTTTCGGCGCATGGCGTGTCAATTGCTGTCAAAAGTGAGGCTGAGCAGCGCGGCTTGCAGGTGTTTGATGCGACGTGTCCATTGGTCACCAAGGTACATGTCGAGGTTGCCAAGATGCGAGCAGAAGGATTGGAGATCGTGATGATTGGTCATCGCGGTCACCCTGAGGTCGAGGGCACCATGGGCCAGTCGGATGACGGTATGTATCTCATCGAGACGACCGAAGATATCGAGAAGCTTCAGGTACGTGACCCGAACCGGTTGGCATATGTTACGCAGACCACGCTGTCGGTAGATGACACTGCAGAGATTATCGATGCACTGAAGCGCCGATTCCCCAACGTCACTGAACCCAAGAAAGGTGATATTTGCTACGCCACCAC
>JBJTXC010000108.1:0-2375 GCA_046082065.1 Burkholderiaceae bacterium | reverse complement strand
CTGCGTCGGCGTCAGAGTCCGCAGCGATGCAGTATGTGGCAGCTTATTCCGGCTGCGCCATGGGCGAGTACTTCCGCGATCGTGGTCAAGATGCGCTGATTATTTACGATGACTTGTCAAAGCAAGCGGTGGCTTACCGTCAGGTGTCACTGTTGCTGCGTCGCCCACCAGGTCGCGAAGCATTCCCGGGCGACGTGTTCTATCTCCACTCCCGTTTGCTCGAGCGTGCCGCTCGCGTCAACCCGGATTATGTTGAGGCGTACACCCACGGTGAAGTCAAAGGCAAGACAGGCTCGTTGACGGCATTGCCCATCATTGAAACGCAAGCGGGTGACGTCTCTGCATTCGTGCCGACCAACGTGATCTCGATTACGGATGGTCAGATCTTCCTTGAGACTTCCTTGTTCAACTCAGGTATTCGCCCGGCGATTAACGCAGGTATCTCGGTCTCGCGCGTGGGTGGTGCCGCTCAAACCAAAGTAATCAAGGGTCTGTCGGGCGGTATTCGTACCGACTTGGCGCAGTACCGCGAACTGGCGGCGTTTGCGCAGTTTGCTTCCGACCTCGATGACGCAACGCGTAAACAGCTTGATCGTGGCGCGCGCGTGACCGAACTCTTGAAGCAGCCGCAATACTCGCCGCTGCCGGTGTCGTTGATGGCAGTGTCGCTGTTTGCGGTTAACAAGGGCTTCCTCGACGATATTGAAGTGAAAGAGGTGTTGGGCTTCGAGCACGACCTGCATAAATTCCTGCAGAGCAGTCATGCCGCATTACTGAAGCGCATTGAAGACACCAAGCAGCTATCCAAAGAAGACGAAGCGGAGCTGATGTCCGCGATTGCCGACTTCAAGAAAACGTTCTGATCTCGAGCGAGGAGCGAGCGTAATGGCTGCAGGTAAAGAGATACGCGGCAAGATCAAAAGCGTGGAGAACACGAAGAAGATCACCAAGGCAATGGAAATGGTCGCCGCCTCCAAAATGCGCAAGGCGCAGGAGCGCATGCGTGCGGCCCGGCCGTACAGCGAAAAAATTCGCACGGTTTCGGCGCATTTGGCACAGGCCAACCCGGAGTACACCCATCCTTTCTTGGTCAAGCACGAAAAGAGCAAGAAAATTGGCGTCATCATGGTGACCACGGACAAAGGCTTGTGCGGTGGTTTGAACACCAACGCACTGCGTTTGGCGACCAACCAGATGAAAGCCTTCGAGGCTGCCGGCAACGGTATCGAAACCGTTTGCATCGGCAACAAGGGTTTTGGTTTCATGAACCGCATCGGAGCGAAGGTGGTTTCGCATGCCATCAACATGGGCGACACACCACACCTCGAGCAATTGATCGGGCCGGTCAAGATCATGCTCGATGCGTATGATGATGAGCAGCTTGATGCGGTTTATATCTGCTACACCCGGTTTATCAACACCATGAAGCAGGAGCCCGTGTTCGAGCAACTGTTGCCTCTCACAGGCGACAAGATGGAGCCGGTGCACAGCTACAGCTGGGATTATTTGTACGAACCAGATGCCAAGTCAGTGATTGACGAACTACTGCTCCGCTACGCAGAAGCACTCGTATATCAGGCGGTGGTTGAGAACATGGCGTCCGAGCAGTCTGCACGTATGGTGGCGATGAAAGCGGCGACTGACAATGCGGGCAATGTGATCGGTGAGCTGAAGCTGGTCTATAACAAGACGCGTCAGGCAGCCATCACAAAAGAGTTGTCGGAGATCGTCGCTGGCGCGGCCGCTGTTTAAGGCGCTGGCTCAGTCGACTCAAAGCTAACGTATTCAAGACCTAAAAGACTTTACCAATTCATTATTTAAGGAAGAACGAACATGGCTGAAGGCAAAATCGTTCAGTGTATCGGTGCGGTGGTTGACGTGGAATTCCCTCGTAATGCAATGCCGAAGATCTATGATGCGCTGAAAATGGATGGTTCAGAGCTGACACTCGAGGTGCAACAGCAGCTCGGCGACGGCATTGTTCGTACGATTGCGCTTGGTTCATCCGACGGTCTGCGCCGTGGCGTTGCAATTCGCAATACCGGCGCACCGATCACTGTGCCCGTTGGCCAGGCCACGCTCGGTCGCATTATGGATGTGCTCGGTAACGCGATCGATGAGCGCGGTGCAGTCAGCATGGCGAACTCCGCATCCATCCACCGTGCTGCGCCTGCGTACGACGAGCTCTCGCCATCACAAGAGTTGCTGGAAACCGGCATCAAAGTGATTGACTTGGTTTGCCCGTTCGCCAAAGGCGGTAAGGTGGGTCTGTTCGGTGGTGCCGGCGTAGGCAAGACCGTCAACATGATGGAGCTGATCAACAACATCGCCAAAGCTCACTCGGGTCTTTCGGTGTTTGCTGGTGTAGGCGAGCG
>JBJTXC010000107.1:0-14048 GCA_046082065.1 Burkholderiaceae bacterium | reverse complement strand
CCGGTCAGGAACACGCGACCCCGCTCCAAAGTGTACTTGTCATCCAGCGTAATCGCCTCTGGCTGCAAGGCGTGCAAGGATGCGAGTGGGGCGTTCATCAGATTCTCCTAGGGGATGCCGGGTGCACAGACGCAAGTATGGCAGCGCGCCGCAAGATCGTACAAGCGTCCCGCAAATCAGGCTGACGCAGGCCCGCCGGCACGTACCGCGTGCGCGACCGCCTGTACTCGTGCGGCATGGATTGCGTCCGGGATCTTATCGGTCGCGT
The DNA here is from genome assembly GCA_046082065.1 of Burkholderiaceae bacterium. Taxonomy (GTDB): domain Bacteria; phylum Pseudomonadota; class Gammaproteobacteria; order Burkholderiales; family Burkholderiaceae_D; genus Pernthalerella. The sequence goes on along the minus strand of JBJTXC010000107.1, from coordinate 13,780 downwards.
GCTCGCCCGCGCTGCCGGTGACTGCGGCTGCGATTGCTCCGGCGTCGACCGACTGCGCAGCCGAAAGGGCGCACTGCAATAAGGGTTTCTGAGGGAAGTTTTGGTTGGTGCGTGCGGCGTGCGCGCATTGGCATGCATCGAGTAAGGCCGCAAAGCGTGCCGGCTTGCGAAAGGCATCGCAACGCTCAAACAACCTCACCATGGCAGCAGCAGGTGCGGCCTCGGCTCGCGCAACCGCCGCCTGCTCGCGCACTACCATGACGGCTAAGTCGCGCACCTCATGCGGCACTCTAAGGCGTTTACACAAACGCTCGACTAAAACAGCAGCGCGTGCATAAGCAGCGAGATCAGCAGACAAATCAGAACTCGCGATCGGCGCGTGTCCAATCGCCGGCAGCAGCACGGCGAAGCGTATCGCCAGCGATGCATTCTGGCGCGCAGCATGATCTACAGCTTGTAAGGCGTGGGCGAAACAATCCACCGGCTCGGTACGATGCGTTACCAATGCCTCCGCAGCTGATTCTTGCTGCTGCTTTGGTTCTTGCTCGAGTTCTTGCTTAGGTTGAAGCGGCGAGGCTTGCAGTGAGAGTCCTACCAGCGCATCAAGCTCAGGGAAAACGCGCGCCAACGCACCGCACTCGCGCAGCACGTCAAACATACGTGATGGTGCCGGCTCGGACAAACCGCGCGATAGCTCTTGCCACACTCGCTCTGCAACCAAGGCGTCAACCTCGCCAGCGCTTACCATCTGACGCATCAAGCCCATGGTCTCAGTCGCGATGGTGAATTCAGTAAAACGCGCAGCGAACCGTGCAACCCGCAATATGCGCACCGGGTCCTCGGTAAATGCTGGCGACACATGACGAAACACTCGCGCATCAATATCTGCACGACCGCCATAGGGGTCGATCAATATACCGTTTTCATCCTGCGCAATCGCGTTGATGGTGAGATCACGTCGCTGCAGGTCTTGCTCAAGGCTGACGTCGGCAGCGGCATGAAATGCAAAGCCAGTGTAGCCAGGTGCAGTTTTTCGCTCGGTGCGCGCAAGCGCATATTCTTCATGCGTCTGCGGATGCAAAAAAACCGGAAAGTCTTTACCGACCGGCACGAAGCCAAGTGCTTGCATGTGTTCAGGCGTTGCGCCCACCACAACATAGTCACGATCTTTGACAGGTAAGCCGAGCAGCGCGTCACGTACCGCACCACCCACCACATACGTCTTGGGACCGGTCATGTAACCGGACGTAGGTAATCTGGCGCGACTGCTTCGAGTGGTGTCGGCTGCCAGTGGGGCGGCGTGGGGTACTGGCCGCTGGCGATATTGTGTTGCTTCATCGAGTCGAGATTATCGCGGCTCATCAATGTGGGGCCCGGCAAGAGCTCAAGCATCAGCGCTTGCAGACGCGCGACCCAGTCCGGCAAGCCAATCACCGGGCGGGCATGGCCGCTGTATTCGCCGGCCAGTCGCACTAATTCACGCAAACGGTAAACATGCGGGCCTGTTAGCTCAATCACCTGACCGATGCTACCGGGCTGATCAAGCGCATCCACAAAAGCTTGTGCCACATCGCCCACATACACCGGCTGAAACTGCGTATCTGCACCCCCCAATGGCATGACGGGCGCTAGCGCTTGCAGCTTGGCGAACAGATTCAAAAAACTGTCCTCGGCACCAAACACCACGGAAGGACGAAACGAGGTTACTTGCACGTCTTTGGCATCGAGCAGGATACGCTCGCCTGCGGCTTTTGAGCGCGAGTACATCGAAGGACCGTCGATGGCTGCGCCCAGCGCCGACATATGCAATACACGCTTGACGCCATGACGCGCGCATACTTGTGCCAGCAAGCGTGGTAAAGCGACGTGCGCGTGTTCAAATGCTCGGCCCCACGGTCGTGCCGGCCAGGAGTGCAAGACGCCGACCAAATTGATCACGGCGTCGACGCGGGGCAGAAAGCGATCGAGCGTAGCAGGATCGTAAATGTCTGCGATCGTTACCTGCACAGTGGGCAGTACCTGTAAATGACGCGCGCGATGATAGCGACGCGTCGGCACGATGACCTGACGACCGGAAGCCGATAGCCGCGCCGCGATATGGGTACCAATAAACCCGCTACCGCCAAGTAGAAGTACAGAGCCGTGATGCATTGTGTGCCTTAAGGTAAATCGCCAAGTTCGATCAGATGTGCGTCACGGGGTGATACCGTACCGAGCCGGGCTTTGAGCGATGGCGCATGGCTATCGAAGTGCAGCGCATACCATGTTGCGTTCGCAAGCACGGCCTTGACGTAGCCACGCGTCTCGGAAAAAGGAATACTCTCGGCGAAGATAGCGCCTTCGACCGGTTTGTCGAGCAAGGCACGCCACTGACGCGGTCGGCTCGGCCCGGCGTTATACGCTGCAGTCGCCAGCGTTTGTGAACCACCAAGACTGGCCAGCACCATGTTCAGGTATTGCGTACCCAAGGTGATATTGGTGCGGGTGTCATTTAATCCCGATAATGAAAAACCACTCATGCCGATTTTTTTGGCGACATAGGTAGCAGTACGCGGCATGATCTGCATGAGCCCGGATGCGCCGACGACCGAACGTGCAGTTTTTACAAAACGCGACTCTTGTCGTATCAAACCATAGACCCATGCTTTATCTAGCCCGATGCCAGCGGTTGCGGCTTGCATGATGTCTTCATGCGGTGTCGGGTAGCGCTGCGCCAGATCAAGCTCAAGCTTGGCGCGATCGGCAGCTGCCACCATACGGTCCAGCGCCTCGCTACGTCGAGCAAACTCACCAGCCGCAAGTAGCTGCCGATCACTCATCTTGCGCAGCTGCCAGTTCCACTCGCGATTACCTTCGAAGCGCAGCTCCAACTCATAAAACTTCAAGGCGTGAATTAACCCGGTGTTGGCACTCGCTTCTGCAAGTTCGGCTGCTGTGGATGGTGCAGGCTTGGTCGGTGCGAGTATGGGTTGCGATAACTCTTCAGTCGACAGCAATCCATAAAAATGATGCTGGCCTGCGAGCTGGTGGAAATACGGCTTCGCCTCTTCACTACGGCCGAGCGCGGCATGGGCGCGGCCACGCCAGTACAGCCATGCGGGATCTTTTTGCAGATCCGCTGGCATCGCATCAATCGATCGCGCTACCAGCTGCCAGTCACCTATCCGCAATGCAGTACGCACTCGCCACTGATAGCCTTCGGTAGACAGCGCCGCGTCGAAACTTCGCCGCCAATAAGTCGGCGCATCTTTATCGAGCACCAGCGAGGCCTGCAGCGCAAGCTGTGACCATGCAATCGCATTATCTTCAGCAGTTAGACGAGATTGCGCTTTCTCGAGCTGATGGACTGCTTTATCCAGCTTGTCGCGTGCTGCGCGGCCAAGCGCAATCAGAAACAATTCACGGGAGGTGCGACCACCAACTGCGCCACGCTCCAGCACCGCAAAAGGTTTATCTATCGCCTGCGCGAGCTGCTTGTCATTGACATCGGTGTAGTTTGCGATTCGACGCGCGGTGCCGCTGACACCACTTTCTACCGCGAGTCTCACTTGGCGCCAGACATCTGACTCGGTAAATTTTTTATCTTGCGCCAGTTTGCCGATCAGCTCCACACAGCCATCGCCATAGTACTTTGGCTGCTGCAGTAAATCACGCGCAGCCTTGGCAATTGGCTCTCCCTTGGCGAGGCGGGATTGCAGCGCATAGCACTTCACCTGTGTGTCATCATTCAGTACAAAGCGTGGATACTGTTCGTCAAACACACGCCAATCATGCGCGCGCCCAAGCAATAACAACCAGTCGTTTCGCAGACGATCGGCGATCGCGGTTCCATCGTAACGATCCAGAAACTGTCGGATTTCTCCTTCAGGTGTTGCGGGTAGACGCGGATACAGCCGGTAGTATTCAACATAGGATTGAATCGGGTAACTACTCAGCCGCCCTGCCAATCGGCCCGACTCACCTGTGTCGCCGCGTAATGATGCCTCTCTCAGCGCAAGAAAATCGGCGTCGGCCGTGTTGCCGACAACGAGTGCGTGTCGGTTGGCCGCGCACACCGACGACACGGCCCCAATGCTGCTGATGGCCGCGCAAAGGACCGCGCCCAACCACCATCTTGAGTAAAGCTTCATGAGTTTCCGATGACTACACTGCAATGATCTTTGTATCTTTCTATTCAGGCGGCCGGCAACGGTGGCTCGCCTTACAGATCGCACTATCGATCTGGTAAGACAAGATCTTAGAATATCATGCGTCTAAAAATTGATTCCATCGATTCGCTTGATTTGTCATTCATGAACCAGCCCACTTTCAAAGCCGAACTCAGGCAGCAATTGATCGCTGCGCGGCGTGCGCTGGCGCCAACCGAGAAGGCTGCTGCTGATGCACGTATTGTCGCCAAGTTGCTGTCTTGGCTGCTCGACCATCAGGTGCGGGTATTAGGTGCGTATCTGGCTATTCCGGGTGAGCCTGATTTGTCAGCCTTGTATGACGCACTACCAACGCATGGCATCACGCTGGCCATGCCAGTCGTCTTGGAGCGACAGCAGCCACTGGTGTTTGTGGCTTGGCGTCCGGGCGACCCTGTCGCCAAGGATGCCAGCGGCACAGTCGCGCCAAGCGCGCGCGGTGCGTATGTGCAGCCGGACGCAGTGCTGGCACCCTGTATCGGTTATACCGACCAGAACCTGCGTTTGGGATTTGGTGGTGGCTACTTCGATAGAACGCTGGCACAAAACCCCCGGCCACGTGCTATCGGCATTGCGTATGCATTTGCCAAGGTGAGCTTTGAAGCAGAGGCGCACGACATACCGCTGGATGTCATCTTGACGGACTAAGAATCCATCTCGTCCCCGCGCCGATCTTGCGAATGACCAAGCGGGGTAATTTCCAGTAGTGCTGGTCTTACCTTAGTACGCGGCATCGCTGCCTGCATGGCTTGTTTCACAGCGCAGCCTGGACAGCTTATGCACGCGCGGTTGGGCTCAATCGCTCCCAAATCGCCAATGTTGGCGCAGCTTGGTTCAAAGAGTAAAAGTGCAAGCCGGGTGCGCCGCCTGCTAATAAGCGATCACACATCTGTGACACCACATCAAGACCGAAAGCACGGATTGATTTTGTATCGTCGCCAAACGAAGCCAGTTTGAGTCGGATCCAACGCGGCACTTCAGCGCCGCACATATCGGAAAAACGCGCCAGTTGAGAGAAATTGGTAATCGGCATGATGCCAGGGAATACCGGCACATCCGCACCCAATGCAGCAGCATCGTCGACGAGGCGAAAGTAGGCATCCGGGTTATAAAAATATTGCGTGATGGCTGCGTTGGCACCTGCTTTTACTTTGCGCACAAAATTCTGTAAATCGTCTTGGGGCGATTTTGCTTGCGGATGCATTTCCGGGTAAGCCGCTGCTTCAATATGAAACCAGTCGCCGGTCTCTTGCCGGATGAATGCAATCAAATCGCTGGCGTAGTGCAGCTCGCCAAAGGTGCCGCCGAAACCACTGGGTAAATCGCCGCGCAGCGCGATGATGTGGCGAATACCGTGCGCTTTGTATTCATTGATGATGGCACGCAGATCATCGCGGGTACGGCCGATGCACGACAGATGCGGCGCTGCGTGATATCCCTCTTGCTGTATTTCGAGCACAGTATCGCGCGTACCGGCTTGGGTTGATCCAGCCGCACCAAAGGTTACAGAAAAATACGCGGGCTTCATCGCCGCAAGTTGTTGGCGCGCGAGCCTCAGCTTGTCGACACCATCCGGTGTTTGGGGCGGAAAAAATTCAACGCTGAACGTAGCTGCTTGCATGAGTTTATTTCGGGATAAAAGCGGATAACACCCAGGACACTACGCTGTAGACAAAAGCAGCGACGATCGCAGCGCTAAAGCTGGTGACCTGAAAGCCGGGCACGATGTCAGCAACCACCCAAAACATCAAGCCGTTGATGACAAAAATGAACAAGCCAAGCGTGACAAAAGTGATCGGCAAGGTCAATAGCAAAATGATGGGGCGAATCAGGGTATTCACTAATCCAAGAACCAACGCTGCGGTCAGCGCAGTCGTGAAGCTATCGACTTGCACAGTATCGAGCAAGCGCGGCAGCACAAATAGCGTGAGCGTGTTGACAAGCCAGATCAGCAGCAATCGCATCGAATCTCGGCTGAGTGATTCAGATGGGTAGCAACGACAATGCTACCCATCTGCTGAGTTGCGATCAGTACCGGTAATGATCAGGCTTGTAAGGGCCTTCTTTCTTGACGCCGATATAGGCCGCCTGCTCATCGGTGAGTTTGGTGAGCTGCGCGTTTAGCGTCTTCAGCTGCAGCAGCGCGACTTTTTCGTCGAGATGCTTGGGCAGGGTGTACACGCCGATCGGATAGTTCTCAGTCTTGGTGAACAACTCGATCTGTGCAATGGTCTGGTTGGCGAATGACGAGCTCATCACGTAAGACGGATGGCCAGTACCGCAACCGAGGTTCACGAGCCGGCCCTCGGCCAGCAAGATGATGCGCTTGCCATCCGGGAAAATTACATGGTCAACTTGCGGCTTGATGTTTTCCCATTTGTACTGCCTCAACGCGACAACTTCGATCTCATTGTCGAAGTGCCCAATGTTGCAGACAATCGCCTGATCTTTCATTTTCTTCATGTGCTCATGCGTGATCACATGGTAGTTACCGGTAGCAGTCACAAAAATGTCTGCGTGCTCGGCAGCGTATTCCATGGTGACGACACGATAACCTTCCATCGCAGCTTGTAGTGCGCAGATCGGATCGACTTCTGTCACCCACACTTGTGCAGACAATGCACGCAGTGCCTGCGCGGAGCCTTTGCCTACGTCGCCATAGCCAGCCACGACTGCAACCTTGCCGGCGATCATGACGTCGGTGGCGCGCTTGATCGCATCGACCAGCGATTCACGGCAACCATACAGGTTGTCGAATTTCGACTTGGTGACTGAGTCATTCACGTTGATGGCCGGGAAGGCGAGCTTGCCTTCATTGAACATCTGATACAAGCGATGCACGCCGGTGGTGGTCTCTTCGGTGACGCCTTTGATTTTTGCAAGGCGGGTCGAGTACCACGTTGGATCGGTGGCGAGTTTTTTCTTGATCGAGTTGAACAGACACACCGCCTCTTCGGAATCCGGATTGGCCAGCACGCTGATGTCTTTCTCAGCACGTGTACCAAGATGCAGCAGCAAGGTCGCGTCGCCGCCGTCATCAAGAATCATGTTGGAATAGCCACCGTCCGTCCACTCGAAAATTCGGTGCGTGAAGTCCCAGTATTCGTCCAGGTTCTCGCCCTTGAACGCGAATACGGCGGTGCCGTTCGCTGCAATCGCTGCGGCGGCATGGTCTTGAGTCGAGTAGATGTTGCACGACGCCCAACGCACCTGCGCGCCCAGTGCCTCGAGGGTCTGGATCAGCACAGCGGTTTGGATAGTCATGTGCAGCGAACCGGTGATGCGCGCGCCTTTCAAAGGCCTGCTGGCAGCGAATTCTTTACGAATCGCCATCAAACCCGGCATTTCGGTTTCTGCGATCTTGATTTCTTTGTTGCCCCACTCAGCCAGACTGATGTCTGCGACGTGGTAGTCAACTACATTGGAAGCTTTGAGTACGGCGCTCATCACGCCCTCCTTTCATTAAATCGAAAAAAGTAACGTGAGCGCCGTTGCGATGATTGCCAAGCCTGGCGGATGAGAGTCCGTCGCAACGCTCCTTGGCAGTCCGCTATTCTAAACGAATACTCAAATACCGGCAGATGCCTTCAATGCAGCCGCTTTGTCGGTACGCTCCCAACTGAACTCGGGCTCGTCGCGACCAAAGTGACCGTAGGCCGCTGATTTGCGGTAAATCGGGCGCAGCAAATTCAGCATTTGAACGATGCCTTTGGGTCGAAGATCGAAATGCTCACGCACCAGTTGTTCGATTTTTTCGTCGCTGATTTTGCCGGTACCGAAAGTCGTCACCATCACTGAGGTGGGTTTGGCAATGCCGATTGCATAAGAGATCTGGATCTGACATTTTTCAGCCAACCCGGCAGCAACAATATTTTTGGCCACATAGCGGCCAGCATAGGCCGCCGAGCGATCTACCTTCGACGGGTCTTTGCCCGAGAACGCGCCGCCGCCGTGTGGCGCCGCGCCGCCGTAGGTGTCGACGATGATCTTGCGTCCAGTCAGGCCGCAATCGCCCTGCGGGCCGCCGATCACGAAACGTCCTGTCGGGTTGACCAAGTAGCGCGTGTTCTGCAACCACTCAGCGGGCACCACTGGTTTGATGATCATTTCAATCGACGCTTCTTCAATCTGCTTGTGGTCGATCTCGGGAGCATGCTGGGTTGAGAGCACGATGGTGTCGATCGCGACCGGTTTACCGTTGACGTATTTCAGCGTGACCTGGGATTTGGCATCAGGTCGCAGCCAAGGCAAGCGACCATCTTTACGCAGATGTGACTGACGCTCAACGATGCGATGCGCGTAGTAAATCGCCGCTGGCATCAGATCGGGCGTTTCGTCACACGCATAACCAAACATCAATCCCTGATCACCAGCGCCTTGGTCGAGGTCGAGTCCTTTGCCCTCGTCAACGCCTTGTGCAATGTCTGGCGACTGCTTGTCGTAGGCGACCAAGACCGCACAGCCTTTGTAATCGATACCGTAGTCGGTATTGTCGTAGCCGATATCTTTCAGCGTATCGCGCGCGACCTTGATGTAGTCAACATTTGCTGTCGTCGTAATCTCGCCGGCCAACACCACCAAACCGGTATTGCATAGCGTTTCGGCGGCGACGCGAGCGCGCGGATCCTGATCAAGGATCGCATCAAGAATGGCATCGGAGATCTGGTCGGCGACTTTGTCCGGATGACCTTCGGACACCGACTCGGAGGTAAACAAGTACTCGTTGGACATGCAAGCTCCAAAAAATAATTAACTCAATGTCGCGGTCAACTATGTGAGCCTGCGACGCTTTAGCGAAATTTGTAGGCCGCCTCGCAAGTTGTCTATTAACTCGGCGGTGAAAACGCGTGGTATTTTACTGAACTTGCGCAAAATCAGCAAAGTCTGCCGCCGCTCCCGTTCGCCCCACCTGCGATGCCACCTTCCCAGCTTTACATTTTGTCAGCGTTATCTTCGATAGGTCTGCTCAGGGCGCAGCAATGCGACTGACGCTTGCGCTGATCTGGTTGTTGCATTGGTTGCCGCTACCCGTGCTGGGCCGCATCGGTGAGGCGGTGGGCGAGATGCTGTTTTTGGTGATGCGTGAGCGACGCAATATCACGCTGACCAATTTGTCGCGTTGTCTGACCGAACTATCTTCGTCCGAACGCCATGCGATGGCACGCGCGCATTTTCGTGCCTACGCACGCAGCGTACTTGAGCGCGGCATTCTGTGGTGGGCCTCGCCATCGAGGTTGCAACGATTAATCGACATTGACCCCGCAGTGCCGACCCAAAGTTCGATTGAAACGCCGACCATTTTTCTTTGTCCACATTTTGTTTGTCTTGAATTAGCTGGGGTCGCAATCACAATGCGCGGGCCCCTTTGCTCTATCTACACTCAGCAACGGAGCAGAGTATTTGATGAAGCGCTAAGGCGTGGACGCGCGCGGTTCGCCACCCAGGAAGAAGCCGATCAGTTTCTGATTTCCCGACACAGCGGTATCAAGCCGATTATTCGTGCCATGCGTAATGGCCGGCCCTTTCTGATGCTGCCCGATATGGATTTCGGGGCGCGCGAATCAATTTTTGTGCCATTTTTTGGCGTACCCGCAGCAACGCTCACCGCGCCCGCACGTCTTGCAGCTGCGACCGAAGGGCAAGTGATTCCAGTCACTACACAATTCAGACCCGACTACCGTGGCTGGCGGGTACGGTTTCACCCCGCGTGGCAAAACTTCCCAGGAGACGACATGGAAGCTGCGACGCGCCGGATGAACGACTCCATCGAAGAACAAGTTAAGCAGGCGCCTGCCGAATACTTTTGGTCGCACAAGCGCTTCAAGACGCGCCCGGCAGGCTTGCCATCCGTGTACGATTAGTCTGGTCACGCCGATTTACTTCGCTTTGAATTATCGTCCCGCAGGGATTCATCGATCAAACTGATCTGCCCTTTCTGCAAGCGGCAAAGGCAATCACAAAATTTGACTGTGTCTAAATGAAACTGAAGTTCACCAAAATGCACGGCGCCGGTAACGACTTCATCGTGATCGATGCAACTCGGCAAACGATCAATCTCACTGCCGAGCAGTGGCGACAGCTCGCCGACCGACAGTTCGGCATCGGTGCTGATCAGATTTTGGTGGTCGAGCGCCCGACGCAGGCGGGCGTTGATTTTCGCTACCGCATCTTTAATTCGGATGGCGGTGAAGTTGAGCAGTGTGGAAACGGCGCTCGCGCCTTCGTGAAATTCGTTGTTGAAAAAGGCTTGACCGAGCAACGAGAAATTCGCGTTGAAACGATGTCAGGAATCATCACGCCGCGGTTGGAAGATGACGGACGCGTCACGGTGAATATGGGCGCGCCCGTGCTGCCACCGGAACATGTGCCGTTTGATGTGCAAGGATTGTCATCCCGCCGAGTAAGTCATATTGACATGTGGCCGCTGGCGGTTGAAGGCCAAGTCATCGAAGTCGCGACGCTCTCAATGGGTAACCCGCACGCGGTGCAATGGGTGAATGATGTCGACGCCGCACCGGTTGGCGAGCTCGGTCCATTGATTGAGCACCATGCGCGGTTTCCGCGGCGTGTCAATGCTGGTTTTATGCAAGTAGTTAACCGCAACCACATCCGTCTGCGAGTTTTCGAGCGGGGCTCGGGTGAGACGCTGGCGTGTGGCACGGGCGCATGTGCCGCCGTCGTGGCCGGCATCCTTCATGGTGATCTCGATTCGCCTGTACTGGTCGACACACGCGGTGGTCAACTCAGTATCGGATGGCAGGGCACGGACGCTCCGGTGATGCTGACAGGCCCCGCAGTGAGCGTGTTCGAAGGTAGTTGTGAGATTTAGCCAATGGCTATTTTCAGTCTGCTGCTTGCTGTCGCTTGAATCACCCGTGGGCTGGGCCAACTCACGCGCGACGGCTTTGCGCCGCGCGTGGCTGCTCGATAATGCTTCGAAAGCGATACAAGCGCTGACGATAATTTCCCTCCGGACCACTATCACCTTGAATGCCGGCGATATCAAATACGCGCGTGGCTTTTTCCAGTGCTTGGCGCTGATCGCCAGTGAGAATTTGAACCAAGCGACGACGACTACGCGGGTGTGATTCTCGAATGTCGACCTCAAGGCAGTGACCATGATCAGACGCCTCGACATCAATCAATAACGCTTCAGCGCGACTCAAACCGAACCAGTACGCAAGCTCGATTCGCGCCGCCAGGAATGGGTACTGGCTGCTGAGTTCACGGGTGAAGGACGCGCGCGCCGCCATCGCCCAATCTGATCGGCGCACCGGTGGTGCAACACGGTTCAGCATGGCAATCGCTTCTTCGCTCCCTTGACTGGCGGCCTTTTGCAGCCAATAAACCGCGCGCACATCAGCGCGCTTGTTAATGCGACGTGAGCGCCATGCAATCTGTGCCAACTCCAACTGTGCTGCGCAATCTCCCGCTGCTGCGGCCAACTCAAGACACCGACGCGACTCGGTGATGCTGCGTCGGGAGAATTCAGGTTTGAGATAAATGCGAGAGATCGCATACCAAGCCGCTGCCTCACCATGCTCGGCCGCAAGTGCTAACCAACGTATGGCTTTCTTGTAATTGGCGACCCCCGGTATGCGTCGTATCCGCTTGCCATGATCATCCATACGCGCTGCCCACAGCCCAAACGCCAATTGCGCTTGGGGGTCACCCCCCTCGGCAGAAATTTTCAGATAACGCTCCGCTAACCGTACATTCGGTTCGCTTTGCTGCATGCTGGCCTTTGCGCAGCGCAGGAACAAGGCGAGCTGCTGTTTGCTTAATGTATAGCGATGTGCCAATGGTCCATGTAGCTTGCAGTCCAGCTCGTTAGCAATCGGTAATGCCCACAGCATGAACTTGCTGATGTCGCCTTGCAGCCACCAATAATCGGCCAGAGCAAACTGTGCATCCGCCACACCGCCCAGCGCTGCTTTCGACGCCCATTCGACAATTTGACTGCGGCGCTGAATGATCTGTTGAGGGATCGCGTGAGGCGCCCGATTGTGCAGCAGCTCTTGCATGCCGAGTTGCTGCGCCAGCAGCCACTGCGCATCGGCAATACCTGCCTCAGCCGCTACCGTCAGGGCCCGTAGCGATTTCTGACGCAAACCGCCGTCAGCACGCGTCCAGCAACTGAATACCAGCATCGCAAACACCAAACCGGCGCGCGCGGATTTGCTTTCAAACGCACGCTCGTACCAAAGCGCGATGCGCAATGGGTCACCCGCTTGGCGGGCGACTGCAAACGATACGTGCTCGCCGATCAGCATCCAAGCTTCCTGCTGGTTTTGTTCAGCCGCTTTCTCCAGCCAGTGCAGCGCTGTCTGGTGGCTTTGCGGCAAGTTGGTGCTGCCGAATAAATAGCGCTTCCCCAGCGCGAGCTGAGCCTGCGGCAAACCAGCACGGGCGGAGCGAATGATCAGCAATTCCTCTCGGTTGGCCATCGTCCTGAATCGAGTTCGAAAAAATTATCAAAACAAAAACATCCGAACTCTGCGGTCTGGCGATGACCCCGTCAACGAAACCAAGTGTCAATAAAACAACATCGTTTGTAAAACCGCAACGGGTGCCCCAAGAGCTGAATGGACTGGCGGCTGACGTCGTCGTTGTTTTCATTTCGTTAATTAATGTTGCCGCATCCGACACGTGCGGATTGCTCTCAAACTCTCTCTTGGGGAAAACAATGAAGAAGTTGACTATCGCGCTGGCCCTGGCTGGCGCATTCACTGGCGCCGCGCATGCGCAATCAACCGTTGAGATCTATGGCATCGCGGATATGGGCCTTGTTCGCGAGACGGGTAATGTGCCGGGCGCCACGCCCGCCGGAACCAAAATCACCAGCGGCGCCCAGTCGGGCACCCGCCTGGGCTTCAAAGGCAAAGAAGATCTCGGCAGCGGTCTGAACGCACTGTTCGTTCTGGAGACTGGCATTGCCGGTGATGCGGGTGGCTTTAACCAAGGCAACAAAGCCTTTGGCCGCCAAAGCTTCGTTGGCCTGCAGGGTGATTTCGGTACCGTGACCTTGGGTCGTCAGTACACCTCTTACTTTCTCGCGCTGAACCAAGTCGCTGACCCATTCGCCTCCGGCCTGGCAGGCAATGCGCAGAACCTGATGCTACCCGGCGCAACCAACGCCATTACCAACGCCGATCGCGCAATCCGCATGGATAACGCCATCAAGTACGCAACACCGATCTTTGAAAACTTCAGCGGTGAAATTGCGTATGGCTTTGGTGAGGTGGCTGGTAACAGCGATGCCAGCCGCGTGATCAGCGCATCGATCGGCTATGACAGCAACCCGTTGAATGTGCGTCTGGCGTACTACGAAAAAAACAATGCGACGGATACCGCCAATCTGAGCAGCACGATGCTCGCCGCGAACTACGACTTTGAAGTAGCTAAAGTGTTTGCAGCCTACGCTGACAATGACTGGTTCGGCCAGGGCAAGAGCCGCAACTACTTGCTCGGCGCGACTGTACCGGTTGGTGCGCATAAATTTATCGCATCGTTTATCCGTGCTGATGGTCGCGGTACCAATGCAGCCAATGATGCTGATCAGTGGGGTATTGGTTACACCTACAGCCTGTCCA
>JBJTXC010000106.1:0-7182 GCA_046082065.1 Burkholderiaceae bacterium | reverse complement strand
ATACGGGCGCACATCTTGCAACCACTATCAGAGGCATGGTATTTGTCTTTGGCGAAAAACATAGGGATGAAAATGTCGCAAGCATGATTGCCGGCGTAATGATGTCGATCGATCCAAAATTTGAAAATGGCCGTCTCTTTCGGGAAGGTATGTATAGCAGTTGCTCTGCCTGGGAAAATGGGTTGCTACTACGGCCCGGCTATTGCCAATTAATGGAAAAAGACTCGGAGATATTTATCAAGCTAGATCAGATGCGAGAAGTGGTCTTGAGTAAAGCAAGAGCCTGTGCCGAATTTGTACAACAAAATCTCGGGCTTGCGGTCGACACTATACCTGCGGATGTTTCTTCTCCACGCGACTATGAAAAATATGTAAACCGACATCTTGACCAACTGCCGTTTTTTGCGCGTGTTGTACTTGAGCCAATGATCAATGACTACAATGATCTGAATACGCAATGGGAGACGATGCGTAGTGAATCGATGGGGCCGCGCGACCAGCACATGGCAAATAAAATAAGACAAGGTCTTACACACGATGGCCCGAATTTTGTGGTGGTTGGATCTGCGCATCTCAAGGGCTTGCGCGAGCAGTTAAATGATCTGTCTTGTGTTTTTATGAATCCCAAGAAAGTGGTTGCAGAATTTCCAAGCACCACCTTACGGGAGGGTCCGCTCAATCTCGGTAGGAAGAAACTATAGGCATTCAATCAGAGCCTGCTTCGTTGGTCCGGTTGCTTTCGAACTGGCGAGACGGGCTCGAGATTTATGTTGGCATTGATGTCGCGAAACGAACGCTGCGCTTACATCAATTTATTTGCAGCGCTTCTATCGGTTCACTAGCTGTTTCGGTACTGCCAGGGTAAGCAGTACGCCGATTGCTACGGCGACAGATAGCATATAGACGCCAGCATCCGTTGAGCCGGTAGCATCTTTCAACCAGCCAACGGCATATGGACTGACAAAGCCGGCCAAATTACCAAGTGAATTAATCAATGCGATACCCGCTGCCGCCCCGGTACCCGCCAGAAATGCCGTGGGTAAGCTCCAGAACAGCGGTAACGTCGTCATGATGCCCGACAAACCGAGCGTGAGTGCGGCGATCGCCAAGGTGCCATCTTTGGCAAGGACCACCGAGAGTGCCAATCCGACCGCACCAAGCACGCCCGGTATGGCGACATGCCAGCGACGCTCGCCTGTGCGATCTGCACTCCGGGCGACCAGTAGCATGACCACGACTGAGACACTATAGGGAATACTTGAGATCAGACCGATTTCAACCACATCGGTATGGCCCATTGATTTGATAATGGTTGGCAGGAAAAAAGAAACCCCATACACACCCATGACGTAGCTGAAGTAGATCGCAGCACATAGCCATACCCGGCCTGAGCTGATAATACGGCCAAACGATTCATCTTCTTTGTGCGCTTCGTCTTTTGCAATGTTCTGTGCCAATAGCGCACGTTCTTCTTCGGTCAGCCATTTCGCATCGACGATCCTGTCATCCAGCATCATGATGACGACCAAGCCCAGCGCGACCGATGGCAGACCTTCCAATAAGAACATCCACTGCCAGCCTTGCCAGCCGTAGATACCATTGGTGTATTTCATGATGATGCCTGATACAGGTCCGCCAATGACGCCAGCGATAGCAATACCCGTCATGAACATGGCAGTAATTCTTGCGCGCCGCTCGGCGGGATACCAGTAAGTAAGATAGAGAATAATGCCCGGAAAAAATCCGGCTTCAGCAACACCCAGAAAAAACCGCATCACATAAAACATCATTGGCGTCGTCACAAACATCATGGCTGCGGAAATCAATCCCCAGCTGATCATGATGCGGCCGATCCACACCCGCGCACCCATTCTGTGCAAGATGATGTTGCTCGGTACCTCAAACAAAAAGTAGCCGATAAAAAACATACCCGCGCCAAGACCGTAGACGGTGTCCGAAAATCCGAGCTGATCCATCATCTGCAGCTTGGCGAAACCTACATTCACCCGATCCAGATAAGCCACCACATAGCACGCGAGTAGCAGCGGTATCAGTCGCAGGGCTACTTTGCGATAAAGCGCCTCTTCGACAGCGAGCTGGGGACTGTCATTTGTCGTCGTATCCATGGTCTCCTCGTGGCAATCTAGAACCTATCTACCTAGGCCGCTTGCGGCGTTGGCATCCCTTGCCGTACGTCTTGTACTGCCTTCGGTACTGCCGCCTTGCCATCGACCTAACGAGATAGGTTCCTAGCGTTCTTTATTTTAGCCGCCCGGACTAAACAGACGCTATTTGATGGCGAGGGATGTCAGATTGACTATAATCCCGCCTTCGCAACGCTTATCGTCTGACCATGCGAGTTTTCAACTTCAGTGCGGGTCCTGCGGCATTACCCGAGCCGGTGCTGCAGCGCGCAGCGCAAGAGATGCTCGACTGGCAGGGTAGCGGCATGTCAGTGATGGAGATGAGCCATCGCGGTAAAGAGTTCACCTCGATTATCCAGAAAGCGTTGGCAGATTTTCGGCAGCTGCTGAATATTCCACCAAATTATCAAGTCCTGTTTTTGCAGGGTGGTGCGCTCGCGATGAATGCGCTGATTCCAATGAATCTGCTGGGTCGAAAGACATCTGCAGATTATGTGAATACCGGTGAGTGGTCCAAAAAATCCATACAAGAAGCCCAGAAGTACTGCCGTGTGAATGTGATCGCTTCTTCGGAAGACCGACATTTCTGTTATGTGCCGCCGCAAGCCACATGGAAACCGGATCCATCAGCCGCTTATGTGCATATCTGTACTAATGAAACGATAGGCGGCGTAGAGTATTTTTGGATACCCGAGGTGGGTGACGTGCCGCTGGTGGCTGACATGTCATCACACATTCTGTCACGGCCTATTGATGTGTCGCGCTACGGTGTGATTTATGGTGGCGCTCAAAAAAACATCGGTCCGGCAGGCCTGACCTTTGTCATTGTGCGTGATGATTTGCTGGATAGCGCACTGCCTATCACGCCATCAGTGTTTCATTGGCAGGCGCAAGCGGCGGCCGGGTCGATGCTGAATACGCCGCCGACTTACAGTATCTATATCGCGGGTTTGGTATTCGAATGGTTGCTATCGCAGGGGGGCTTGGAAGCGATGGAGAAAAAAAACAAAGCGAAAGCCGAGCTTCTATACGACTACATCGACAGCAGCAATTTTTATAGTAATCCGGTGGATGTATCTTGTCGCTCGCGTATGAATGTGCCTTTTTTCTTGCGTGACCATCAGCTGAATGATGAATTCTTGAAAGGCGCAGCGGCATGTGGTTTGGTGCAGCTCAAAGGACACCGTGTGGTGGGTGGTATGCGGGCGTCGATTTATAACGCAATGCCTATCGAAGGTGTCGAGGCGCTGGTTGCGTACATGAAAGACTTTGCACAATCCCACACGGGTCGCCATTAAAACCGGGCGCTGGTGTTGTGCCTGGCGGCTCGCCGTACATCCTGTTTGAGGAATCAATATCGATTTGCATAGTCCAACCAAAGGTTTGGTTTTAGTCGGTTGCCAACGCAACAAGCGGCCTGACGAGGTCGGTTCTTGGTGCCAAGCTTGCCTTTGGAGTGTGTATGCAGCTAACTGAAGGTGTTGTTGCTTTATCTCGCGCTCAGTCTATGCCGGAAGATAGACAACGTGATGAGGTGATGAAATGCCTTGAGTCCGCAGGGCGACGTCCGGTTGCTGAGTTGTCCGATATGTCGGATGCGGAGCGTTGCAAGTGGCTGTTCTGGAATTTGCATCAAAATCTCGATGCCATGCGCCAGATGGAGCCGGCGCTACAAGCCCGTGTGAGTAGCATGCAGTACAGTGTGCTCGATGAATCACGCGTCACCGATCAGCGCGAGCTGAGTAAACGCCTTGATCTCGCATGCCGATGGACGATGGAGTTACGTTTTCCAGGCTACCCGGATGAAGTGACTTTTCCGATTGGAGATGGCTGGGCCAACCTGGTGATCGCCAGCGAAGCGCCAGCCTACTTGCATGTGGCTTCTGGTCAAAAGGCATACTTGGATGCCGATCACACGACCTACCCGAATCAAATCTATTTGGAGGGTTGGATTTCTGATCAGTTGTGGCAGGACATACGGACACACGTATCGAATACAAACCCGAGTTGTCGGACCGATGTGGTGTTGTTAGACAGCGTGTTGTTTCCGGTGCGACCCGATTTTGAATTTGTGGCCGGTCCACCGGGCACCATCGGTGTCACCAATCTTGAGTTTCGTACATTTTCACATCCGACCGAGCGCCGCATGGTGCGCCGTGCTGAACCGCGTCGATCCCGCTGAGATGCATCGCGCGCCTGTGCCGTCACCGGATGATGAACCCTTTGGCGATGATTTGCCCCAGCCTGTGCCGCCACAAGATCCTATTCCCGATCCAAACCCCGAGTAGGATGGATCAATCAGCCTTCAGCTTCACGCAGACTTTGTACATGTCGCATGTACCAGAATAAAGCAGCAGCCACCAGCGCCAGACTGACGCTATTGCCTAACCAAAAACCTGCAGCACCCGTTAATACCGTTGGTATGTTGCCCGGCACATTGAAACCCATCCAATAGCCTCCGCCGAGGCCGACACCCCACAGACCAATCGCATACATCAGCGTTGGTACAGTCGCTACTTTGTAGGCGCGCAGTACAAATGCGGCGCCGACTTGCATCGCATCGAAGAACTGATAAAACGCAATAAACAAAAACAAGCTCAACGCGATGGCGGCGATCTGTGGATCTGGTGTGTAAAGCGCGACGATGTAGGCACGCGAAAAGAACACCAGCAAACCAATCGATACGGACACTGCCACGCTCAAGCGTATGCCGGCATCGCCCGCATGGCGAGCTGCAAGCAGTTTTCCGGCACCGATTTCTTGTGCGACCAAAATACCTGTCGCACTCGCAATCGATAGCGGCAACATGTACAGTACGGTACCAAAGTTACCTGCGATTTGATGCGCAGCCAAGGTCTCGCTACCCATGCGTGCAATGAACAGCGCCATGAAGGTAAATGATGTCACCTCGATCAGGTAAGACATACCCATCGGCAGCCCGAGCCTGAGCAGTGCCAGCTGTGTACGCCACGCGGGTCGCTCGACACCGTAGCCTTGAACCTGAAATGCGCGATAGGACTCACCCTTGGCAGCAAGCCACCAGCCTACGATCAGTGCAATCCAGGCTGCTATGCAGGTAGCAATCGCTGCGCCGGGCGTCCCGAGCGCGGGTATACCCAGACCACCAAAAATCAGCAGCGCATTCAAGGGTAGCTTGAGCAATACCAGCGTACCAACTTGTAGGATCATCACGATGCGTGGTCGTGACACAGCCGTATTCAGCGCCGCAAACACCCTGAAGCCCAGGGTGGCCGGTAGCGCAAGCGATAACAGGGCGAGGTACTCTCGCACCTTGGTGTCGAGTGCGGGCGGTGCTTGAGCAATATTCAGCAGCGGGTCGGGAAATAGCAGCAAGGCACTGCCAAACAGCGATAAAAAAATCGCCAGCCAAACGCCTTGCCGAACTTCGTGACCAATCGCGTCGTATTTTTTTGCGCCATACAGTTGGCCGATGGTGGGCGATAGCGCCTGCATCACCCCTGACAAGCCAACAAAAATACTGACATAAACCGAGGCGCCCAAGCCCAGCGCGGCGAGGTCAATCGCTGAGTAGCGTGCGGTCATCATGGTGTCGATCACACCATTCATGATCACTGCCAGTTGCCCGACCACGATAGGCCATGCGAGTGAGGCGACGCGGGCAGTTAATGAAGATGCGGTGTTCGCCTCGTCCGTTGCGCTCATGGCGAGTCGCGCCGGAACAGACGGAATAACTCGTACCGATCTGCCGCCCGACGACCTTGCCAGAGTAGGGTCAGGTTCTTGTCAACAGATTTAATCTGCGCACCTTCCCCACGCAATCGGTCATCTTGTACCAGTAAGTATTCACACGGCTTATCACCGGGTTGACTGAATTTGACCTTACCCAGGTAAGCAAACGAGGCGCGCTGCGCAGGGCCAAGATCATGTGTGTCGACACAGCGATAAGTCAACGGCAAGTTGGTACTGATCTGCTCTGCAACACTAGCGTAGCTTTGACGGTAATTCAGCCACGGTAGCCATAGTGTCATCAACAGAACCCAACACAACACAGATCCCCCGGTGGAAAGCACCACTGCACGCCAAAGCACCGGGGGTCTACGTCCAAGTCGCCAATACAAAAGTAGCAGCCAGCCCAGGCTGGTGGCGAGCGCGATCAGCAGCGCCACGCTATTGAATTCGGGTTGGAAGCCCGGTGCGGCTCGGAATGCATTTTTTGCGAGTTGTGCTGGCCAGCCGGTTTGCTTCGCCAGCCAGCCCAGCCAGATGAATCCGGCAATCGACGACAGTGTCATCACTGAGAACCAGTCGATTGCATTGATGGCGCCGCGCTTAAGCGTTGGTAGTCCGAAGGTAGCGAGTATGGCGAGCGGCGGCAGCAGCGCAAGTAAGCCATGGTCGCGGATGGTTGGCGCAATTAGCGCAATCGCCGACAATCCAACCACGGCAGATAACGGCAGCAAAATATGGAGCGTCATTTGTGCGCGCCACGCATACGCAGCCCAGGCGGCGATGGGCCAAGCGGGCCACGCATACCAAACGAATGTTTTCAGTACCTCGCGGAGGTTACCGATACTGGGTGGGCCAATTTCGCGCCACCCGACCATAAACCAATCTAAAGCGTCAATGCCCGTGATGAGTTGTCGAGCACTGAGCCAGGCAATAGGCAGAAGGAGGGAGATTGGCAGCGCAACCAACAGCAGATTGCCGAGTGCAGATCGGTAGCGCAGTAAAGCGACCATCAGAAAGCTGACAAATAACAGTAGTTGCGCCACCCAACTCGTCGTCAGAAGCAGCAACCCGGTTGCCACGCCGAGGCCGGATGCCGCGCGCAGCGTCGGTCGGTCGAATACACATGCCGCGCCGTACATCACTGCTGCCACCAAAGATACCTGTAGCCCGGCCGCCGCGGTTTCATGACTGCGTAGCAGTAATCCAAGCGAGGCCACGTAAATCAGCAGCGCACCATCGGCGAGCGTACGACCATAATCCAGCGCAGCGGGCTGTCCACCGAATGCAAGCTTGAGGGGTTGTGCTTCTGAACGTCTGCCGAGTACAA
>JBJTXC010000105.1:0-3107 GCA_046082065.1 Burkholderiaceae bacterium | reverse complement strand
CGGGTGCCATCTACGGAATTCAGGACTGTCCGGTGCATGAGTCACCGCTGCACCTGATACCTCACAGCCTGCGCGCAGAATTTCGAGAGATTTATGGTGTGGATATTCGCGGTGAGGTTTGTCCCCACTGCCGTATGCGTATAACGCAGCAGCTGAATGGCGATTTTTTACAGATGCCAGTCGAGCGTATTTTTATTTCCGAAGCAGGACGCAGTGGTATCGGTACTTATGCGCCGCATGATCCGACCACGGCTGATTTGGCGGATCTGATCGGCTCGGTCGATTTATCCAAAGTCGCAGATTACGGTGATGAAGGCGACCCGCGCGCCTGGTCGTGGTCGGGCGCAGTGTATGCCGCCAGTCGCGGCATGCTCGAGATGATCGAGATACTCAAGGTCAAGCGCGAGTTTCTTTACCTGCTGCTCACGCTCACGCAAGAAAAAAATGTCAAGGTCTCGCGCTTTCCATTGATTTATCTGGACGAGACCATCATCGCGCACACCAACCTGGCGGAGTTTCGAAGATTCTTGCAAGAGAGCGAGAACGAGGCGCTGCTCGACCGCATGGTGATTGTTCAGGTGCCGTACACGCTCAACTTCAATGATGAAGCGCGTATTTATCGCAAGCTGATCTCGTCTGCCGCGCCGGCTTTCAGAGAAGTGCATCTCGATCCACATGTACTCAAAGCGGCGGCTGTATTCGCGATTCTGACGCGGCTGCAAGAGTCAGAAGAAAAAGAGCAAGAGCTGGCCAAGCGGGTTCGTATTCATGCGCACGAAGATGTAGAAGGCATGCACCCGGGCGACGCCGAGCGCGCACGACAAAAACAGCCTGAGGAAGGCTTGGGCGGCGTCTCGCCACGTTTTGTGATCAATGCGCTGTCGAATGCAATCATTCAGTCGAATACCTGCAGCCTCACCACCATGGATGTGCTGCTGGCATTGAAAGATGCCATCGAAAACGATGCTCGCATCGACCCCAAGAAAAAGCGTAAATGGGTCGATTATCTGGTGCTGGCGCGCAAGCATTTCTATAACCGCTGGGTCAAGGAAGACGTGCACCGTGCCTTGTTTGTGTCATTCGAGCAGGAAGCACAAGACTTGCTGGATAAATACCTCGACGAAGTTGAAGCCACGCTGGATAACCGCCCGATACGCGACCCAATCACCAATGAAGAGCGCAAACCTGACGAACGATTCCTGCGCTCGGTAGAAGAGAAAATTCATATCTCCGATTCGGGTAAACAATCATTTCGGCAAGAGGTAGTCAGAAAAGCGATGGGCGCGTTCAAGCGCGGCGAAAAATTCAATCTGGATAGTCATGCGCCGCTACATGAAGCGGTGCAGCAGTATTTATTCGAGCAGCGTCGTGATGTACTCAGGCTGGTCAGCTCCAGCAGCCGGCCAGATCAGGAAGCCAGACAAAAAATATCCATCGTCGAGAAACGCTTGGTGGATGAATATGGCTATGACACGCACAGCGCGCGCGAGGCGCTGAACTATGTCACGACCTTGCTCGCGCAGGAATAGGAGCTGGCGGAGATGAGCGTGCACAGTACGATCTCGATCGGATCGCCTTGGTACGCCTTGTTTTCGCGCGGCGCACGCGACTGGCTGCGCCACAATCAGAAAATTCGCAGCAGCGTGCAGCAGCAATTACCGGATCTGGTGGCAGGATCCGATTTAATCACCGGCCCTGAGCAGCGCACCGTCCAGTTGCCGGTACGTGTGCTTGAGCATGCCCGCTTTCGATTGGCAGACAACCCGATTGAGACCTTCCGCCGCGCCGGCCAAGGTCGTGGGCAAACAGGTGATGTGCTACGCCCTGCAAGCGAGGCAGATGATCTTGACCCCGCCGAGGGTGATCAGGGCGAGGGGCAGCTGCAGCTGTTACTTGAGCTGAAGCTCGACGAACTGGTCGACTGGCTGTGGGAGACCATGAAACTACCCGAGCTGCGTCCCAAACCCAAGACTCGGCTTGCCGATCAATCGCTGGTTCGCGAAGGCTGGGATAAGCGCGGCGCACGTGCCCGCCTTGACCGACGGCGTACAGTCAAAGAAGCCGTCAAGCGACGCGCCATGCAAACTGATCCGGTGGCATTTTGTAATGATGATTTACGCTACCGTCCGTTGGTCAGTCGGCCGCAGCCAGTGATGCACGCGGTGGTGCTGTTTGCGCTGGATGTCTCGGCCAGCATGACCCACGCCGAGCGCAAACTGGCTAAAACCTTTTTCTTTTTTGCGTTGCAAGGCCTACGGCGCAAGTACGGCAAAGTCGAGACGCGCTTTATCGCGCACACGACGCAAGCCTGGGAGTTTTCGGAGCCTGCTTTTTTTCAGGTCACTGGCACAGGCGGTACTGGCGCCTCGTCAGCCTTCGAACTCGCCATTCAAATACTGGCGGATGATTACCCAAGCGCGTACTACAACAGCTATCTGTTCTACGCCTCGGATGGTGAAAACTTTACCGAAGACCGTAAACCCGCCACCAGCAAACTGCAAACTCTCACTCAACTACTGAATTACATTGGCTATATTGAAACCGTGCCCGGTGCCTCCCGCACCATGGAAACCGAGATGTCTGCGATCTGTCGTCAGCTACAGCAGCCGGGTGTCGCATTAGGTAGTTGCGTGCTGAATCAGCCAGACGATGTCTGGCAAGCGATAAGGCAATTTTTCGTGGCTGACGCCATGCAGATTGATGAGGCCTGATGTCGCTCGATACCCTCGCCAACTATGCAAGCAAAATCGAGTCGCTCGCGCAACAACTCGGTTGGGATTACTACCCGGTTGATTTCGAGGTGGTGCCGGCCAATTTCATGACGGAGATCGCGGTATACGGGCTACCGGTCCGGATGCCGCACTGGTCATTTGGCATTCGCTACATTCACCAGTTGATACGGCAGAGTATGGGGCACTCGCGTATTTTCGAGGTGATGTTTCCCGGCGACCCCTGTCACGCTTACTTAGTGCGTGATAACAGTATCGCGGAAAATATTCTGGTGGTAGCACATGTGATTGGGCATGCTGACTTTGCCAAACACAATCAGCTATTTGCCCGGTTCATGACAATGGCGGGTGGCCAGATTCTTGAACAAGCCGCATCAC
>JBJTXC010000104.1:0-12506 GCA_046082065.1 Burkholderiaceae bacterium | reverse complement strand
CTTCATCGCCGCACTACAAGTCGACAAACAACTTTATCCCGCCTATGGCATTCCAGATTGGATGCTACCCCTGCGCAAGCGCCTGACTGCGGTCGTGATCGGCACCATTCTGCTGACGGTAATAGGCGCGAATGTCAGAGGCTAGACAAGCTACCTTACTCATCAGCTTAGACACTCGGCTTACATATCAAGCTCAGATATCGTCGTCGTCGGATTTTCGTGGCTTGCCGTCGACTTCACTAATACGCATGCGTTTGCGGCGGTCGCCCATCAGTTCGCGCAGCTCGCGGATGCTCAGGTCAGTGACTTCATGCATACGAATCAACAGAGATGCGCCAACCGGCAAGGTGCGGTGACGGATTTTGCTAATCACAGGCGGCCGGACTTCAAGTGCGCGCGACAACGCCGCATCGTTCTTCAAACCGAGCTTCTGGATCAATGCATCGAGCAAACGATTCGGATCGTAGCCTTCTTGCGATACCAGAGGGTGCTTGTCCATCTCGTCTCTCTCCCCTAGGAATTTTTTTCGAGTCAACGGCCACTGGTTTAATTTCTCGAACCATTGCCCAAGTGCAATTA
Organism: Burkholderiaceae bacterium; assembly: GCA_046082065.1. GTDB lineage: Bacteria > Pseudomonadota > Gammaproteobacteria > Burkholderiales > Burkholderiaceae_D > Pernthalerella. The sequence goes on along the minus strand of JBJTXC010000104.1, from coordinate 11,927 downwards.
CTGTAATGCTAATTTATATGTCATCGCAACAACATTTTCAAGGGGTTCAAGAAAATTTGCCCGTAATAAAGATCTTTTTTTTCCAGACATCGCGCGGAGCGCCACCTAATAACCATTAGGTCATTAAAAAACCTTTTTAATACAATGCATTAGCTGGTTTAGTCTGGCGGACAACACGACTACTGCCCGCCCCGACTTGATCCCTCGATCTAACCCAACCGCCTGATCAGCGCATTGTCATAGTAATAATTTACTTACAAGCTGCACGTGCCTCGTCCAGCAAACGCTTGCCGTCAAAGCCCCGAGCATTCATATCTTTGACCCACTCATCGTCGATCAGGCTGGTGGCTGCGACCCAACGCTTGAATTCACCGTCAGGCAGCACGTAGATGTTGTTTTTGCGTTGTTCTGCGCTTTTGCGACCCGGCGCGGCATCTTCCGCGAACAATTTACCGACCCAGGCCGATGCGTCGGCGCCGCTGTTGTTGTCGATGACTTTCTTCAACTCGGGCGTGAGGCTGTCGTATTTCGCCTGATTCATTGCAAAAACAAACACGGCGTTCAGCATCTGTGGCGAGCCGGCGGGTGACTCGGTGTGAAATTTGGTGATCTCTTCAAATTTCATCGATGGGACCACCTCCCAAGGAATCAGGGCGCCATCAATGACGCCTTTAGACAGTGCCTCGGCAGCCTGCGGTAGCGGCATAGGTACCGGTGTGGCACCCAATGCGGCGACCATCTTGGTACCCAAACGCGTCGGCGCGCGCACCTTCATGCCCTTCAAGTCTTCCAGCACTTTGACCTGACGCTTGGTGGTATTCAGCAAAGCGCCATCGTGCACATGAAACAGCAACGGTTTCACACCTTTGAATTCGGCAGTGGCATTCTTCATGGCGTAGTGCCACAAGCCACGACTGGCGCGTTCCGAGTCGTTCACCATGAATGGCAATTCGAATACTTCTGATACCGGGAAGCGGCCGGCTTGGTAACCTGGCACAGTCCAGATAATGTCCGCCACGCCGTCTTTGGCCTGATCGTACAGTTGCTGCGGCGTGCCACCGAGTTGCATCGACGGATAAATCTGGCATTTCAACTTACCACCAGACTCCTTGGCAATCTTGTCGCACCACGGCACGATGAAGCGCGCATGCGTCGTAGACGCCGGCGGCAGGAAATGATGAACCTTGAGCGTGACGGTCTGCGCCGAAACACTGCTGGCGAGGCATGCCAACGTCAGCAAACACAGAGACCAACACAGAGACCGAAATTGGCGCACTACCATGGGTTTCCTCCTGTGGGGATTTTGTTTTTAATTGCCGAAAGTATGAACCAGATAAAGCGAAAGCACCGGGAAAAATACCAGTAGCAAGATGCGCACTAAATCCGATGCGAGAAATGGCAGCACACCCTTGAAGGTCTCCATCACCGGCACATCTTTGGCAATGCGATTGATAATGTAGATGTTCATACCAACCGGTGGATGCACCAAACCAATCTCGACCACCATCAACGCCAAGATACCAAACCAGATTGATTTGTCAGCGGGCGCCATACCGGCAAACTCGAGGCCCATCACAATCGGATAAAAAATCGGGATGGTCAGCAAGATCATGGCGAGTGAATCCATCACACAACCCAGCAGTATGTAAATCAGCAGGATCGCAAAGATGACGGATAACGGCGGCAAGCCGCTGCTTTGCACCCAACTCGCCAGTTCAGCGGGCATCTGTGTCAGTGCCAAGCCGGAGTTCAGCATGTCGGCGCCGAGCAGCACGAGAAAGATCATCGCGGTGGCTTGTGCTGTACCGAGCATGCTTTTCAAAATACCTTCAACACGCATGCCGTTGAGGACCGCGATGATGCCGCACGCGGCAGCACCAATCGACGCTGCTTCGGTTGGATTAGCCCACCCGCCGTAAATACCGACGATCACCACCAGAAACACCAGCAAGATAGGGAACACACCCGCCAAGGTACGCAACGCAAGCGCCAATGGCACGCGCTCTCCGGCAGGGCCCGCTTCCGGTTTCAGCGTCACGACGATACGGATCACAATCATGTAGCCCAGCATCGCGATCAAACCGGGGATCACAGCGGCCATAAACAACTTGCCAATCGACTCCTGGGTCAGCACCGCATAAATCACCAAAGGCACCGACGGCGGGATCATGATGCCTAGCGTGCCGCCAGCAGCAAGCGCACCGGTGGCCAATGAACCTGCATATTTGTAGCGGCGTAGCTCGGGTAACGCGACTTGCCCCATGGTCGCCGCAGTGGCGAGCGAAGAACCACAGATCGCACCGAATGCCGCGCAGGCACCGACTGACGCCATCGCAACACCACCGCGCCAATGACCAACGAAGCTGTTCACACAATTGAATAGCGCACGTGAAAGTCCACCATGCGTGGCGAACTGACCCATCAACATGAACAAGGGGATCACTGCCAAATCGTAGTTGGAGAAGCGCGCATAGGCGACATTCTTCAGGGTGGCCAGCAGAGGTAATGACTGGTAATCATTCATCACCAGAAAACCTGCACCACCAATGATGAACATGGCAATACCGATATGAACGCGCAATGCTAGCAAGACCAGCAAGACTGAGAACATGATCAGGCCGATCGTCATACCGCTCATGCCACTCATGCTGCGCTCCCGGAGGCTCGCCAGTACAGCACTGCGTTATAAAAACCGGCCAGCGAAAGAAGCAAAAAACTCGGTACCAAGGCAGCCACCACCGTCCAGACTGGCCATAGCAGCATCATGGATGCCTCACCGGCCTCACGCAGCGAAGCCGCACCGACACCCGTACGCCATGCCACCAGCAACGCGACCAGTGCCAGTAACACATGGGAGATGGCATCGAGTCGGTGCTTGGCACTTTGCGGCAGGCGCGTGGTGAAAAAATCGACGCGCAAGTGATGGCGCTCCATTTCGCAAAATGGCAGCATCGCCGCTGCGGCGACTGCGCCCGCCATTTGCATCAGCTCGATGTCGCCGGTGATCGGCGTTGAGGCGAGTTTGCGCCCCACGATGGAAATTAATGACATCAGCACGAGCACGATGAAACCGATGCCGCCTGCAATCGCGAAGGCCCTGGTCAACGCATGAATGCGCAGGCCCCAAGGGCCTAGTTGAGGTTCGTTCGGCGCGTCTAACGCGTCGCCGAGGGCCGCGTCCTGCATTGCTTCTCCTGATATTGCGGGCTCAAGCCCCTCGTGATGTGGCGACATAATAACCGCACTTACGCAAGACTTGTCATTTCGGCCAGCACCTGATTTTCGGTGGTCCGGCGCACCCAAATCGATTCCGGTACCATTGATCTTGCTACTCGCACCACACGGGGACCGTATGAGCCAACTCTTTACCTGCGTATTGTTGTCCTTGGCGCTACCGGCTGCGGCACAAACGCCAGACTGGCAACTCATTTCACAATCAGGCAACCGTGGGCAGGTGATCAACTGGTATGTCGACGCGAGCAGTATTGTTCGTACGGATGACTATCTGCGTGCCGTGCTGCGCACCTCGTGGTCTGCGCCGCAGTACGGCCCTGATCAAACTGCCTACCAGTCGTCGACCTATTTGAATTACTTTGATTGTGGCAAGCGCATGATCGCCTACACAGGCAACACCTATTACCGCAACATCGAACCGGTTGGCTTGCCCGTGCATGAAGAACCCGAGCTACCGCTAGCGCAACTCGTGTTTCAAGAAGTCACCCCCGGATCAGCGGGCGAAACCCGGCTCGACTTTGTATGTAAATTCCGCGGCAAGCAATTCATGACTTGAATAAAAAAACCGCAGACCAAGCTGCGGTTTTTTATGACAACGCGTCGATTGAATTTGCAGACGGTGCCGCTGGCAGGTTCAATTCAGCTCACACACGACGCTTGTATTCACCCGTGCGCGTATCTATTTCGATTTTGTCACCTTGATCGACGAACAGCGGCACTGCCACCTCGAACCCTGTCGCAATTTTTGCGGGCTTCAGCACCTTGCCTGAGGTATCGCCTTTGACTGCCGGCTCGGTGTACGTGATCTCGCGAACCACGGTGGTGGGCAATTCGACCGAAATCGCTTTGCCGTCGTAGAAAACTGCCTCGCATGCCATGCCGTCTTCAAGGTAACTGATCGCTTCGCCCATGTTGTCGGACTCGACTTCGTACTGGTTGTATTCACTGTCCATGAACACATACAGCGGATCAGCGAAGTAGGAATAGGTGACTTCTTTTCTATCCAGTACCACCACGTCGAATTTTTCATCCGAGCGATAGACCGCCTCCTGCGCTGCCTCAGTCAGCAGGTTCTTCATTTTCATCTTGACCACAGAAGCGTTACGACCCGACTTGGAAAACTCGGATTTAACGACGACCTGTGGTTGGCCGTTCAGCATGAATACATTGCCAACGCGGAGTTCTTGTGCGGTTTTCATAATAATGATTAATTCAAACGAGCGTGATGTGAAAGTCGTTAGGGCAACAGACAGCGTGGGCTTGTGCTGCCTTGCGGCCAAAAAATTAGACCGCGAATTTTAACCGATTTCCCTCGCGAACTCGACCAATGCGCTGCCAAGCGCTCGGTTTGCAGCCGTACCATGCTGCCAACTTATCGCATGGGATTTCAATACGGGCAAGGCATGAATGAATGCTTGCCAGTCAGGTGAGCAGTTTGGATCAGCGTTCCACCAACGTGAAAATTCATACCAGGCGGTGCGACACGGCTCATCCAAGCCGGCACAGTAGCGCGCCATGAAAGCGTCCAACTTATTCAAATGCGCTTGTTGGTGTTGCGGATAGAGTTGCCATACCATCGGTTGCGCCGCCCATTGCGCACGTGATGCGCTGTCTTCTCCACGCACGAAATTCAGGTCGCAACTCCACAGCAGACGATCGTAATCGTCTGGGGATAAAAACGGGATACCCTGCAAAGTGAGCGCACCACGCGTGATTTTTTCGCCCGCGCCGGGCGCCAGCAGCGTGACACCTTCAGGTACCAGGCAAACGATGGGCGGGCCGCTTTCCATCATATTGAACAACGACTCAATCGGCGCAGTTGGATAACAGAACAGCGATACCAATAAGCTGTTGAACGGCACGCGCACGCCAAGTTTGGATAAAAACACAGCGCGTTCGGACGCATCAAATGATGCGCGCTGCGATAGCAGATTAGGTTCGCGTAGCAAACCACCGGTTTGCAAGGTAAAACCGGGGAAGAAAAAATACTCAACCAATGGCAGTCGCGGATGCGGTGACGGCACACGATGGCTGCGCTCGACCCAATCTTCAGCGGATAGATATTCCAAGTTGATCCACACGGGCGCTGGCGTTCTGGTAGCCATGCGTTGCAGCGTCGCTTCAGGCAAGCGGCAGCCAAACGCACCGATTACCAAATCTGCCGTCAGATTGGGCGAGATAGCCGACGACCAGCGCCGCAGCGTAAAGCCATCCAGTGATTGTTGGTCGCAAGCGATGTCGACTGATGGTCGCAAACGCTGTAATCGCGCCAAATCGTCAACCCACAGCGTCACATCCAGCCCATCAAAGGCCATTGCGCGAGCCAAGCGCCAACAAACGCCAGCGTCGCCGTAGTTGTCCAGTACCTGACAAACAATATCGATCGTGCGCAGATTGCGCATCATTTACTCCGGGACGGAAGCTTATTCATAGTTGCTATTCTGACGATGGTTCAGCGGTGACGAAAGCATTTCTCGAGCCCTGGCATGGTCGCGCCCGAGTAAGGTTGCCATCCAGACGACGCACTGTTAGTCTGTGATCATGCAGATCGCCTTTTGTTTTCATAAATGAAATCCGGCGCCCACCTGAAGGGCTTGCAGGGCATGGGCTCGGTGTTCGGCGTGGCCACGCGTATTGAGGGCACGGTACGAATTGAGGAAAGCGTGCGGATCGACGGCAAGATAGAAGGCAACCTCGAGCAGCCGGATGGCAATGGACGCTGGATCGTGATCGGACCCAAGGGCGAGGTGCATGGCGATATTCGCGCTCAAAACGTCAGCGTAGCCGGCAAGGTCTTTGGCAATATTTCTGCCAGCGAGAGCATCGAGTTATTGGAAGGCTCTGAAGTGCGCGGCAACATTGTGCACAAGTCGATTAATGTGGAGCCCGGCGCCACCTTGCACGGGCAGCTGATCGCAAGCGAGAATGCCGTGGTCGAACCCGCTGCCAATCAAGATCAAGGTCCTGAAATCACTGCGTGAACTGCGGTATTTTCTTGAAGGCTGCCGTATACTCGGCGACGCCTGAACCGAATACCGGTCTCGTTTTTAGTCATGCAGATCACTACATACCGCATACTGACGTCGTGCTTTACCTTGATATCGCTGACCCTGTGCCTGACGGCGCAGGCGGCGACCTATCAGTGCACCACCACGGCAATGCGTGGCAATAAATGGATTTGCAAGGAAGATCCGTCGGTCTGCAGCTTTGTTTTCTCGGTTGACGAAAAGTCAAAGAGCATCTACCGAAAGATCGATGAGCGTAACCCGAAAGTTGCGGTTGTCGTCGACAAGTGGGAAGACAACATCCTGATCGCACACGAAGATCAAACCCGCATTGATTCCCGCTTCATCGAGCAGTATTTCTACAAAATCGAATTCGACACTGGCAATTTTCTGATGGCGAATGAGTACGTGACGAACAAAGGTCGGTATCTGACGCAAGAAGAATTGAATATGGCCGACAAGAAGAAATACTCCTACTACCGGCCCAGATTGTTCAGCGAAAAAGGTAGCTGTTCCTTCAAGCGCTGACATGAGCGCGCCCCGCCGCTACCGCTACTACGATTTGCTACTGGCGGCTTTTGTCGTCGCGCTGCTCTGCTCTAATTTGATCGGTGCCGGCAAAGCGGCGGTGCTCACTCTGCCCCTGTTCGGCGAAGTCACCTTCGGCGCCGGTATTCTGTTTTTCCCCATCTCCTACTTATTTGGCGACATTCTGACCGAGGTGTACGGTTACGCGCATGACCGGCGCGCCGTCTGGGCGGGATTTACCGCACTGCTGTTTGCGGCCGTGATGTCCCTCGTCGTCATCCAGCTTCCGCCGGCGCCCGGTGACTATATGACAGGCTATCAGCACGGGCTGGAGACGGTGTTCGGTAACACGTGGCGGATTGTGATCGCCTCCATCCTGGCGTTCTGGGCGGGTAGTCTGGCGAATGCGTATGTGATGGCCAAGATGAAGATCATGAGCGCCGGACGCCATCTATGGATGCGCACCATAGGCTCGACCGCGGTTGGCGAGCTGATTGATTCCGGCATTTTTTACATGACTGCCTTTTACGGCATCTGGCCCACGGAGCAGGTGATCGCAGTCGCGATTGCGCAGTATTTTCTGAAGACCGGCTGGGAAGTCGTGATGACGCCTGTTACCTATCGCGTGGTCGCCTGGCTGAAGAAAAAAGAGGCCGAAGACTATTACGATGTCGGTACAAACTTCTCGCCATTTAAGGTGAGTGTTTAGCGTTATTACAGCTTGTCCAAGGCCTCGGCGAGATGGCCCACCGTGCGATCGACATGCGTGAGCTTTTCCAGACCGAACAAACCAATACGGAAAGTCCGAAAATCCGGCCGCTCACCCACCTGTAGCGGCACGCCTGCCGCGGTTTGCATACCAAGTGCAATGAATTTTTTTCCGTTTTGGATATCCGGGTCTTGCGTATAGCTCACCACCACACACGGCGCCTGAAAGCCCGGCGCAGCGACGCTATGAAATCCGCGCGCTTCAAGCATCTGTCGTACTTTGATGCCGAGCTCCTCCTGCTTGGCTTTCAATGTATCAAACCCTAGCGCCTGGGTTTCGCGCATCACATCGCGCAGCACGCGCAGTGAGTCGGTCGGCATGGTGGTGTGATAGATGTGAGCGCCTTTTTCATAGGTCTCGACCACCTGCAGCCATTTTTTCAAATCGCACGAATAGCTGGTACTGGTAGTAGACTCGATGCGTTCACGCGCGCGCTCGGACAAAGCAATCAGTGCGCAACAAGGCGAGCTACTCCAACCTTTTTGAGGCGCGCTCACCAAGACATCGACTTTGGACTCAACCATATCGACCCACATCGCACCGGATGCAATGCAGTCCAATACAAACAGCCCATCAACCGACTGCACCGCCTCGCCGACCGCACGCAAATAATCGGGTGGCAGTATCAGCCCGGCTGAAGTCTCCACATGCGGGGCAAACACGACGGCTGGCTTATGCTGCTTGATCCAGGCCACGACTTCATCAATCGCTGGCGGCGAGTACTGCTGCTCGAAACCTTCAACCACGGGTGACGACGTAATCACGTGCAGTTTGTCCGAGATGTGGCCCATCTCGAAAATTTGTGTCCAGCGATAGCTGAACCAGCCATTTCGAATGACCAGACATTCGCGTCCGGTCGCAAACTGACGCGCCACGGCCTCCATACCGTAGGTGCCACTACCCGGCACGACCACCGCCGATCTGGCGTGATATACCTCTTTCAAAATACTGGAGATGTCATTGATCACCCCCATGAAAGATTTCGACATGTGGTTCAGCGAGCGATCGGTGTAGACCACCGAAAACTCCAGCAAACCATCCGGATCGACGTGGGGCAACAAACCTGGCATGACTATCCTGTTAACAAAGTAATTATGAAAGCGAGTGTTTGCAAAGCTGCAAATATCTGCGAAGTTTATCAGACATACTCATCCATCTCGCTCAGTTAATGACTTTGACAATCTTGGCTTAGAAAAACCCACTGCGCGCGTATTTGCAACTGGCTTTAAAATCGAACCCCTGCAGATAAAACATGATTGGAGACATATGGAAAGCGATATCGAAATTGCTCAAAAGGCAAAAATGAACAAGGTGATCGATGTCGCCGCCGGACTTGGTATTCCTGAGGATGCGATCGAACCCTACGGCCACTACAAAGGCAAGGTCTCGCTGAGTTACCTCAACACCCTCAAAAATCGTCCTGATGGCAAACTAGTACTGGTCACGGCAATTAGCCCAACCCCAGCCGGTGAAGGCAAAACCACCACCACCGTCGGTTTAGGTGACGCATTAAATCGTATCGGCAAGAAAGCCGTGATCTGCTTGCGCGAACCTTCACTCGGCCCGGTATTCGGTGTCAAAGGCGGCGCTGCAGGCGGTGGTCACGCGCAAATCGTACCGATGGAAGACATCAACCTGCACTTCACCGGTGATTTTTCTGCCATCGCTCTCGCCAACAACTTGCTGGCGGCAATGATTGACAATCACATCAATCATGGCAACACGCTGGATATTGATCCGCGCCGCATTACGTGGAAACGAGTGGTCGACATGAATGACCGTGCGCTGCGCGATATCATCGTTGGGATTGGCGGTACGGCGAATGGTTTCGTGCGCCAAGATGGTTTTGACATTGTGGTTGCATCCGAAGTCATGGCAATTTTCTGTCTCGCCACTTCGGTACAAGATCTGAAGCAGCGACTTGGCGACATCGTCATTGGCTATACGCGTGATCAAAAACCGGTACACGCACGCGATCTGAACGCGCACGGCGCGATGACCGTCTTACTCAAAGACGCGCTACAACCGAATCTGGTGCAAACCTTGGAGAACAATCCGGCGTTCGTCCATGGTGGGCCGTTTGCCAACATCGCGCATGGTTGCAACTCGGTGATCGCAACACAAAGCGCACTCAAGTTGGGCGACTACGTCGTCACCGAAGCCGGCTTTGGCGCCGACCTTGGCGCAGAAAAATTCATCGACATCAAGTGCCGCAAGACCGGGCTCACACCATCGGCGTGCGTGCTGGTGGCGACGATTCGTGCGCTGAAATATCACGGCGGTAAAGACGTCAAAGAATTGAACTCAGAAGATCTCGATGCATTGAAAAAAGGCTTAGTCAATCTAGAGCGCCACGTTGACAACGTCACCAATCAGTACGGCTTGCCTTGTGTAGTCTCGATTAATCGCTTCACCGCGGACACCGATGCCGAGATCGCTCTCGTCACCGAGCGCATGAAAGCACTCGGGGTCAACGTCGTATTGGCTGAACACTGGGCCAAAGGTGGTGCAGGTGCCGAGGCATTGGCGCATGAAGTGGTTCGTCTGTCTGAGCGCACTGCTGCACGCAAGTTGGTATACGAAGACAGCGACTCGCTACTCGACAAAATGAAAAAAGTCGCGACCAAGGTTTACGGTGCGTCCGACATCAGTGCATCCGCCAAGGTCAAGCAGCAGATCAAGGCATTCGAAGAAGCAGGCTACGGCCATTACCCAATCTGCGTTGCCAAGACACAGTCTTCATTCAGTACGGATGCCACGCTGCGTGGCGCACCAAGTGGTCACGTGGTCAATGTACGTGAGGTGCGGTTGGCTGCAGGTGCGCAATTCATTGTGATGATTTGCGGTGACATCATGACCATGCCCGGGCTGCCGAAGGTGCCGAGCGCGGTCAAGATCGACATTGACGATCACGGCAAGGTGGTGGGCCTGTTCTGATCAGCCCTGACCCTGAATTCGCCCAGTGCAGAGTGCACGCTGCATGCTGCACTCTGCATGACGCCTCGTTGGCTGGCGCTGGGCGATGACTATGCTGCGCTTGATGAGTATGCTGCGCTTGATACGCAATCGATTCGAGTAGATGAGTCGTGATAGCACTCGAAGCTGAAGCAATCCAAGCCTTATGGTTAACCGCCAAGGTATCCGGCGTGGTGACCTTGATCTTGCTGATCATCGGCACCCCCATCGCCTGGTGGCTCGCGCGTACTCAATCTCGCCTGAAGGCACCGATTGCAGCGTTAGTCGCCTTGCCGCTGGTGCTGCCACCCACCGTGCTTGGTTTCTACCTGCTGCTGGCGATGGGCCCACACGGTGTGGTGGGCCAGTTCACGCAATCACTTGGGCTCGGGTTGCTGCCATTTACTTTCTGGGGCCTGGTGGTTGCGTCAGTGTTCTACTCACTGCCCTTCATGGTTCAACCGCTGCAAAATGCGTTCGAATCCATCGGACGTCGACCGCTCGAGGTCGCCGCAACACTGCGTGCCACACCCATTGATGCATTCTTCAGTGTGGTCGTGCCGATGGCCCGACCGGGTTTTCTGACTGCTTCGGTGATGAGCTTTGCGCACACGGTGGGTGAATTCGGCGTGGTGCTGATGATAGGCGGTAACCTCGCAGGTGAAACCCGGGTCGCCTCGGTGCAGATCTACGATTATGTCGAAGCAATGCAATACGAACATGCGCACGCGATGGCAGCGATCTTGATCGGCTTCTCGTTCCTGGTTTTGCTGGTGCTGCATCTCACACGCCCCAAGGCACTGATTGCGCAATGAGATGAGCCTTCGTATTCAATTCAAATTAATCCGCGATGGCTTTGCGCTGGATGTTGATCTGACGCTGCCTAGCCGAGGCGTGACCGCTCTGTTTGGACCGTCCGGATGCGGCAAGACCACGCTACTGCGTTGCATTGCCGGGTTGGAGCGCGCTACCGGGTCATTCATCATTAATGATGACGTGTGGCAGGACGCGACTCATTTCATTCCGACGCATCAGCGTGCGATCGGTTATGTATTTCAGGAAGCGAGTCTGTTTACGCATCTGTCGGTACGTGGCAACCTGCAATACGGCATGCAACGCATCGCCGGACACAAAAAAATCGCAATAGATCCCATCATTGATCTGCTGGGATTACGCGCCCTGCTCGATCGAAAGCCGGATGGCTTGTCTGGCGGCGAGCGACAACGCGTCGCAATCGCCAGAGCGCTGGCGGTCGACCCCCGCTTGCTGCTCATGGATGAGCCATTAGCGGCGCTGGATCTGAAACGCAAGCAAGAGATATTGCCTTACCTGGACAAGTTGCAGGCTACACTGGAGATACCCATCATGTACGTCACTCACTCGCCAGATGAAGTGGTGCGATTGGCTCATCACTTGGTGGTGATGGACGCGGGACA
>JBJTXC010000103.1:0-3019 GCA_046082065.1 Burkholderiaceae bacterium | reverse complement strand
CTGGCAAAACGAAACGGACCCATGCCGTGCAGTTTGCCTGCTTTGACCTCATTGAGCTCATGATCACCACGCAACAGCAGCAACCAGATCGTGCGTGTAGCGTCTTCCTGCTCGACCGACAGCACGATGGATTTCAAAGTCTGCGTGAGCGGCAAGCCCAGCAAAGCAGCCACATCTTCACAGCGCTCTTTACCCGGCGTTGGGGTCTTGGTGAGCGGCTGGGTTGGTGCGGCACGCGTGGCAGTCGGTGGCATCGCCTCGGCAGCTTCGATGTTGGCGGCGTAATCTGAGGTGGGGCAATACACCAGCGCATCTTCACCGGTATCGGCGATCACATGAAACTCTTGCGAGCCCGAGCCGCCGATCGCGCCGTTATCAGCTGCGACTGCGCGAAAGCTGAGTCCGAAGCGCTGAAAAATTCGGGTGTAGGCATCGACCATCAATGCATACGAGTGCTGTAGTCCTTCGATATCACGATCGAAAGAATAGGCATCTTTCATGGTGAACTCACGCCCGCGCATCAAACCAAAACGCGGCCGGCGCTCATCACGAAACTTGGTTTGTATGTGATAGAAGTTGACAGGTAGCTGACGGTACGACTTGATCTCGCTGCGCGCGATATCGGTGACCACTTCTTCCGAGGTGGGCTGCATGGCGTAATCGCGACCGTGGCGGTCTTTCAGGCGCAACAACTCCGGGCCCATCTTGTCCCACCGACCGGTCTCCTGCCATAGCTCGGCGGGCTGCACTAAAGGCATCAGCAACTCGATGGCGCCGGCGCGATCCATCTCCTCGCGCACGATGTGCTCCACCTTTCGAATCACGCGCAAACCCATCGGCAGGTAGTTGTAAATGCCGGAGCCAAGGCGCCGAATCATGCCAGCGCGCAGCATCAGTTGATGGCTGATGATCTCGGCATCGGCAGGCGCTTCTTTCAAGGTGGAGATAAAAAATCGGGAGGCGCGCATGAGAAAAAATTTTTAAAAATAGAGGGTTATAATCTGATGCAATTTTAAAGTATTCGCGGGCTCGCGCCGCGCGGATCGCAGCACCCTGGCACTGTACCGCCTCGACGATGAGGCATTGTTCAGCGCCGCCGCGACCACGACACGCTGCTTGCAAACTATTCGAGGTGGAACATGCTGGACCGTGAAGGCTATCGCCCGAACGTCGGCATCATCCTGCTGAACCACCAAAATGAAGTGTGGTGGGGCAAGCGGGTGCGTGAACATTCGTGGCAATTCCCGCAAGGCGGCATAAAGCACGGCGAAACGCCGGAGCAAGCCATGTACCGCGAGCTGGAAGAAGAGGTCGGCTTGCGTGCCGAACACGTAAAAATCATCGGTCGCACGCGCGATTGGCTGCGCTATGACGTGCCTGATCATTTCATCAAGCGCGAGGTGCGCGGTCACTACCGCGGTCAAAAACAAATCTGGTTCCTGCTGCGTATGATCGGTCGCGATACCGATGTCAACTTGCGCATTTCTGAGCATCCCGAGTTTGATGCATGGCGCTGGCACGAGTACTGGGTGCCGCTTGATGTCGTGATCGAATTCAAACGCGATGTTTACACCAAGGCGCTGCAAGAGCTGTCGCGCTTTCTGCGACCGGTGCAAGCAGGGCGACGTCACACGCGTGGTGCAAGTACCCCAACGATGGTCGACTCCACTGTCGACCCGACCATCGATTTAAGCGAGCCGAATCGCCCATGAACCCTACGCGGCTGCGCCGGTGCTTATCGCATTACCCACAGCTACTTTTGCTTGCTGCTGTATGGATGCTTTGTAGCAGCGCCCATGCCGGTCTCTTCAGTGACGATGAAGACAAGGTAACGCCTAAAGAAGAAGGCGCCTTGGCGCTACCTGCAGCACCCAAGGCTGACGATCTGCTGCGTTACACCGCCGGCCCGGGTAGCTCGATGACCTTTGCGATTGATGCGAAGTCGGTCAGCGTTGGTGACGATCAGGTTGTGCGATTCAGCAGTGTCATTACCAGCAGCAGTGGCGTAGCGAATATCAGTTACGAAGGCATACGCTGCAAGACTGCCGAGCGCAAGTTGTATGCAACCGGCCGGCCTGATGGCAGCTGGAACACACTGCAGGATGCCGAGTGGCGACGGATTAGCAGTGCAGGCGCAAATAGCTACCAAGCCGCGTTGATGAGAGACTTTTTCTGTGATGGCGAAGCGGTCGCAGGAAAAGCTACCGTCATTGTTGATCGAATCCGGCGCAAGAAACCACTTCGTTGACAAATGGATCCCGGCCTGCGCCGGAATCCAGCGCAGTTTTTATTCGACTCTAGATCAGTACCAGATTATCTCGATGAATCAGTTCATCTTCATCGACGTAGCCAAGTATCGCGGCAATCTCCGATGATGGCTTGCGCATGATTCTTCTTACCTCGGCGCTGGGATAGTTGCAGATACCGCGTGCGATGGCGCGGCCATCGCCATCGACACAGGTCACGACATCACCCCGCCCGAATTCACCCTCGACACCAATCACGCCGATCGGTAGTAACGATTTACCCTCGCGCGCAATTTTTTGTACTGCGCCCTGATCCAGCACTAGCTGACCGGCAGTCTTGAGGTGGTCTGCCATCCACTGCTTGCGCGCCGTGAGCCGTGCTGTTGGCGCAATCAGTTGGGTACCAATCATCTCGCCTTGTGCGAGGCGTAGCAGCACATTCTCTTCTCGACCCCAGGCGATCACGGTATGCGCACCTGAACTCGCTGCGCGGCGTGCCGCAAGTATTTTGGTGAGCATGCCGCCGCTGCCGATGCCGGTGCCGGCGCCCCCCGCCATGGTTTCCAATGTTGGGTCACCCGCAGTGGCTTCATGCACAAACTCGGCATCCGATTGCTTGCGCGGGTCGGCAGTGTAAAGCCCTTTTTGGTCAGTGAGGATGATCAGCGCATCCGCCTCGATCAGATTCGCGACCAATGCACCCAAGGTATCGTTGTCACCGAACTTGATTTCATCAGTGACTACAGTGTCGTTTTCATTGATGACGGTGATCA
>JBJTXC010000102.1:0-2370 GCA_046082065.1 Burkholderiaceae bacterium | reverse complement strand
TACCGCAGCACTACACCGGTACTGCGAAGGTTTTGCATTGGTTGATCGCTTTACTGATTATCGGGTTATTCACGCTCGGGCAATACATGAGTGATCTTTCGATGTCACCACGCAAGCTAAAGCTGTACTCGTGGCATAAATGGTTTGGCGTTACCGTATTTCTGCTCGTACTGATTCGTCTTGGCTGGCGACTAACGCATCAACCGCCAGCACTGCCTGCGCAAATCCCCAAACTACAGCGCATTGCGTCAAATATTGGGCATACTGCGCTGTATGTGCTGATGCTGGCGATACCCGTATCTGGTTGGCTTATGAGCTCGGCTAAGGGTTATCAAACGGTTTGGTTTGGTGTGCTACCGCTACCCGATTTGCTCGGTAAAGATAAACAGCTGGGCGATATGCTGGCGGAGCTGCACGGCGCACTTAATGGTTTGATGATATTCATAATCGTCGTGCATGCGCTTGCTGCGTTAAAGCATCATTTCATTGATCGTGACGATGTTTTAAAACGAATGCTACCTTCACGAGACTCACCACCGATCACTTAGCAATGTAATGCAATGCAAAACCGTAGTAGAACTTTTAACCTAGGAGAATTAAAAATGAAAACGATCAGCCGATTATTCACGACCTTGGTACTCAGCGCCGCCGTAACGGCGCCCGCGTTTGCTGCACCCGCCACCTACGGTGTAGAGCCTAACCATACCTATCCGCGCTTTTCTTACAATCACCTTGGCTTTTCAACCCAGCAATCTCGCTTCGATAAAACGACGGGCACAGTGGTCTATGACAAAGAAGGTAAAGCAGGTTCGGTGGATATCATCATCGACACTCGCTCGGTGAATACCGGCTCGGCGCTGTTTAACCAGCATATTCAGGGAGAAGATTTTCTGGATACTGCCAAATACCTAACGGTTACCTTCAAGTCGACTAAAGTTGTGTTTGATGGCGACAAGCCGGTCAGTATCGAGGGCGACCTGACCATGAAAGGCGTGACCAAGCGCGTGACCTTGACCGTGACCCGTTTCCTGGCAGCGCCACATCCAATTCAAAAGAAAGACACGATCGGTGCGGATGCCTACACCATCGTCAAACGTACTGACTTCAACATGGGTAAATATGCGCCCGCAGTCAGCGATGATGTTCGCATTGATATTGCGATCGAGGCGTTGAAGCAATAAGCACTCGAAACTTCATGCAAAACGCCCGGGATTTCCGGGCGTTTTTGTTTTGCACTATCGCCAATTATCGCGTCTCAGGCAGATGGAATTTTTCCTTCTCTAGCCGGTAAGACCAAGGCAATCCGGCATTCTTCCAGCCATTCACCACACGCTTGCCAGAATTTGCGCCGTCTTTCGCAATATCGCCCTCAAAGCCATCAACCACGGTATAGACCTGGGTATAACCTGCCTCTGCAAGCTGAGTTGCAGCGCGACCGGATCGATCACCCGAACGACAGATCAGCACGATAGGGTCAGCCTTACCGAGGCCTTTGGCCGACGCCCGACGCGCGATTTCTTTTTCAAAGTCTTTATTCGGCTCAAGCTGAAAGCGTCCAGCCTTCTCGTCCCAAGCGGCATTTGGCGGATGCTCAAACATCGGCACATAGGTATCCACACCGGCTGCAACACCGGTATAAACAATCTCACCGCGGGTACGAATATCTATAAACAGCAGCTTGTCACCAAGTTGCTGCTTCATATCATGCGCTTCTCTTGCATCTAGATACAAGCCGGGCTTGGTACGCTTGCTGCTCGGCACCTGCGCAACATCGAGCGCACCTGCAGCAGTCGATACGATGAGCAAACTTGCGATCAGCATTCGCAAAACCGAAAACGGATGATTTTTCATGCAAAACCTCTTGTTTTCAATCAGGCAGACGCACCAGAAGAAGCAGCATCGGTATTTTTCTTGACCGACCCTATCTGCGCCTCAAATGCGCGCAAACGTTTGTATACCGAGATCAGCTCAACAATCGTGCTCCAGCTCCGCACCAGAAATTGGAATGACATCTCAACACGGCCAAATGCACGAACAATTTGCTGCATTACGCCCAAGGTAATAGCGCCGGAGACAACCGTGGGGCCAAGTGCGATATACGGTACTAAAACGCCAAACTGCAGATAACTGAACTTGGCAATATCAAAATACATGTAATGGAAAAACAAGCGGAAATAATTATCACGTACATGCGAGAACAAATCTTTGACCACTGGCTCACTAGCGCGTTCAGCATCATCTTCAGCGTGGACGAGTTCTTTGCGGTAAGCGGCCTCGACCCGCTGATTATTGAATTCCAGCCCGGGCAGCTTGATACCGACCAGCGCCAGCACGACGGTGCCCAACAATGCGAACAAAATCGCGACATAA
>JBJTXC010000101.1:0-2290 GCA_046082065.1 Burkholderiaceae bacterium | reverse complement strand
TTCGGGAATTGGCCGATCTGATCGTACAGAGGAAGGCATAACGATGGAATTACTCAAAAATATGAATGACCCGGCTGACTTGCGCAAGCTGTCGCGCGCGGATCTGCATAAGCTCGCGAATGAGCTTCGCACCTATCTGCTCGAATCAGTGTCTCAGACCGGCGGCCATTTGTCATCGAATCTAGGCACTGTTGAGCTGACGATCGCACTGCACTATGTGTTCAACACGCCGCATGATCGAATTGTGTGGGACGTTGGGCATCAAACCTATCCGCACAAAATTTTGACAGGTCGGCGTGATCGCATGCCTACGCTGCGACAACTCGGTGGTTTGTCAGGTTTTCCGCGTCGTGATGAGAGTCCTTACGACACCTTTGGGACAGCGCATTCATCGACCTCGATTTCGGCAGCACTGGGCATGGCATTGGCTGCGCGTACCAAAGGTGAGGATCGTCACTCGGTGGCCGTGATTGGTGATGGAGCGATGTCGGCTGGCATGGCATTCGAAGCCATGAATAACGCGGGCGTGTATGAAGACATCAAGATGCTGGTAGTGCTGAACGATAACGATATGTCGATCTCGCCACCGGTTGGCGCATTGAATCGGTATCTGGCGCGGCTGATGTCGGGCAAGTTTTATGCAGCGGCTAAAAATGTCGGTAAATCAGTGTTGCCGCCGTCGATGCGCGAATTTGCCAAACGCTTCGAAGAGCACGCCAAAGGCATGCTGACGCCGGCTACGATGTTCGAAGAGTTTGGTTTCAATTACATCGGCCCGATTGATGGTCATGATCTTGAAGCGTTGGTGCCTACGCTGCAAAATTTGAAGAACCTCGACGGCCCGCAATTTCTGCATGTCGTGACCAAGAAAGGGCAGGGCTATAAACTGGCCGAGGCTGATCCGGTGCTATATCACGGGCCAGGTAAGTTCAATCCTGCCGAGGGCATCAAGCCCGCTTCAGCGCCCGCTAAAAAAACCTACACCCAAGTGTTTGGCGACTGGTTGTGCGACATGGCAGCAGCCGACGAAAAGTTGGTGGGTATCACGCCTGCCATGCGCGAGGGCTCGGGCATGGTGTCGTTCGAACAGCAGTTCCCGGATCGCTACTACGACGTGGGTATCGCTGAACAACACGCTGTGACTTTTGCAGCGGGTCTGGCGTGTGAAAGTTTGAAGCCGGTACTCGCGATTTATTCAACGTTTTTGCAGCGTGGCTACGATCAATTGATTCATGACGTCGCGTTGCAGAATCTGGATGTCACTTTTGCGCTTGATCGTGCCGGTTTGGTGGGTGCCGACGGTGCCACGCACGCCGGTAACTACGATATCGCTTACCTGCGATGCATTCCGAATATGGTGGTGATGACGCCAAGCGACGAAAACGAATGTCGCAAGCTGCTGAGCACTGCGTACCGCTACCCTGGCCCGGCGTCAGTGCGATACCCGCGGGGCGCGGGGCCGGGTGCTGTGATCGAGGATGATCTGGATACGCTTGAGATCGGCAAGGGCTTGGTGCGTCGTCAGGGACGAGAAGTGGCTTTGCTGGCGTTTGGCACCATGGTGGCACCGGCACTAAAAGCCGCCGAAGCGCTGAATGCGACGGTGGTTGATATGCGTTTCGTCAAACCGCTGGATGTTGAGCTGGTGACGCAACTGGCATCAACCCATGCATTGATCGTGACGATTGAAGAAGGCGCGGTGATGGGCGGTGCCGGCTCTGCGGTGTCAGAGGCGTTGTCGGCTGCAGGTTTTGTCAAGCCGGTGCTGCAGCTCGGTTTGCCGGATCAGTTCATCGATCACGGCGACGCACAGCAACTCCTTGCGCAATGCGGGCTGGATGCGGCGGGTATTGCCAACGCGGTAAGGCAACGCCTCGGTAGCAAAGATCAGCGCTTTGTGGCGAATAGCTAAAAAACCCGTTAGCGTCAGTTCACTGCACTGGCAGGATGAACTAATCCGGGTTGCTCTAGCTATCTCGGTTACGCCCTTTTTCCCACAGCACATCGCTGCCGCCTGCATGGCGGTTCAACACGCGCGCTAGTACAAATAGCAGATCAGACAAGCGGTTGACGTACTGACCAAGACGGGCGTGTAGGGTCTCTTCGCGCGCCAGCGCCACAATACTGCGCTCGGCGCGTCGGCACACTGTGCGACAGACATGCGATTGCGCCGCCGCGCGCGAGCCACCGGGCAAGATGAACTCTTTCAGCGGTGGCAGTGTGGCATTGTATTTTTCGAGCAGCGTATCAAGCCGCGCGACTTGCCCGTCATTCATCATCACGAAGCCGG
>JBJTXC010000100.1:0-4129 GCA_046082065.1 Burkholderiaceae bacterium | reverse complement strand
CTTTTTGTTGGCAATACTCTTCGGGCGTCATGACAATTTTTTTTCGTTACTCAGGCGCGGCGCACCGAATGCTAAACGACAAAGCGTAAGGCGCGCCAGCCCAGCAGCAGCCAGTCGCGCTTGTTGAGGGTGGGGCGGTGCCGAAACACATCGAACCCGACGGCTTCTATTTTTTCCAGAATGCGCAGGCCACCAAGTACGATCAAGCGCAATTCCCAGCCAAACCGCCCGGGCATGTCGCGCGCGAGTGGCGCGCCTGAGCGCATCAGTTGGCGCGCGCGTTCAACTTCAAATGCCATCAGTGCACGCCAGCGCGCATCTGCTTCGGCGTTAGCAATTTGCTGCTCACTCACACCAAAGCGATCCAGATCTTCCTGCGGCAGGTAGACCCGGCCTTTGGTCCAGTCGATCGCTACATCCTGCAAAAAATTAATGATCTGCAGCGCGCTACAGATCGCATCGCTACGTTGCGAGTGCGGCGGCTGATCTTGCCTGAACAAGCCGAGCATGATGCGCCCGACCGGATTGGCCGAGCGTGCGCAGTAGTCGAGCAGCCGCTCATAGGTGGGGTAACGCGTTTGCACCACATCCTGGCTGAACGCCGACAGCAGATCATGCAGCGGCTGAGTGGTCAGTTCGTATTGCCGCAGTGTGTCGGCGAGTTGCTGAAACAGCTCGGTGTGCGGCGTTTGGTGCGCATGGATTCGGTCCAGCTCGGCGCTGTAAGCGCGCAGCGACGCAAGCCGGGCCTCGGGTGCGGCGTTGCCTTCATCGGCCAAATCATCCGCGCTGCGGGCAAAGGCATAAATCACCCGCACCGGCGCGCGCAGATGGGCGGGCAGCAGCGGCGAGGCGACCGGGAAATTTTCGTAGTGCTGATTCAGCATGCTGGCTCGTATAATTATTAACTCTTAAGTCAGTTAGACTCCGGCAGCCATTCCCCGAGCCGCCGCGATAGTAAAGGAATTCCAAGGTGCCCACTCTCTCCCGTCCTCGCCAGTTGCGCGCCATTGTTGGCCTGTCTTCGCTACTGCTTGCTCTCATCGGCCTCGCCGGTTGCTCGAAAAAAGTCGAGCAAAGCGAAGATATCCGCCCTGTGCGCACCCTCACGCTGGCGCCGGGCAGCGCCGAGGCCTCCATGGAGCTGTCGGGTGAGGTAGTGCCGCGCTATGAATCACGCTTGGGGTTTCGCGTTGGCGGCAAGATCATCGCGCGCAAGGTGGAAGTGGGTTCCGTGGTGAAGCGCGGCCAGGTGCTGATGCAGCTGGATGCGACCGACCTTCAGCTGTCGCAAGCACAAGCCAAAGCCGCTGTCAGTGGCGCCGATAGCCAGCTCGCTTTGGCTAAAGCGGATCTAGAGCGCTACCGCGAGCTGCGCGCAAAAAATTTCGTCAGCCAGGCAGTGCTTGACGCCAAAGAGGCCAGCTACAAGGCTGCGCAGTCGGCGCATGATCAGGCCAGTGCCGGGCTCAAGGTACAAGCCAATCAACGCAGCTACACCACGCTGGTAGCGGATGCCGAGGGGGTGGTGACCGCGCTGGATGCCGAGGTGGGGCAGGTGGTGGCGCCCGGTTCACCCGTAGTCAGGCTGGCGCGCACCGGCGCTATCGAGGTGAAGGTCAGCATTCCGGAAGACCGGGTCGAGGCGATTCGTCAGGCCAAGTCGGTGACGGTGCGTACCTGGGCGCAGCGAGACAACGCCGTGCCCGGGGTGGTGCGCGAGATTGCGCCGGCAGCCGACCCCGCAACCCGCACCTTTTCTGCGCGCGTGGCGCTGAGCAAAGCGACAGCGGATATCCGTCTGGGGATGACGGCAACGGTCAGCTTCAGCGCGCCGCTACCGCCGGGTATCCGGGTGCCGCTGACTGCGTTGCTGAATGACCGAGGCAAGACCTCAGTATGGGTGGTTGAGAAGGGCAAGGTGAAGCTGGTGCCGATCGAAGTCGCCGGGCCGCAGGGCAATGAGATTTTGGTGGCCTCGGGCCTCGATGCCGGTCAGGAGGTGGTGATCGCTGGCGTTCATTTGCTGCGGGAAGGGCAGAAGGTCAGCATTCTGGGCCGTCCGGCTGTGGCTGCCGGGGCGCCGCAATGAGGGAGCGTCTCAACCTCTCGCGCTGGGCGCTGGAGCATATTCCGTTTATCCGCTATCTGATGGTGGTGCTGCTGCTCGGCGGCATCATGAGCTATGAAAAGCTCGGTCAGGATGAGGACCCGCCGTTTACTTTCCGCGCGATGGTGCTGCGCGCTTACTGGCCCGGCGCGAGTTCGGTGCAGATGGCCGAACAAGTCACCGACAAGCTAGAAAAAACCCTGCAAGAAACGCCGTATGTCGACAAGATACGCAGCTACTCCAAGCCTGGCGAGACGCTGATTATTCTCGAGCTGCGTGAATCCACCCCGCCCAAAGAGGTGCAGGGCGTGTGGTATCAGGTGCGCAAAAAAATTGGTGACATGCGTCACACCCTGCCGGGTGGCGTGCAGGGGCCCTTCTTCAATGATGAATTCGGCGACACCTTTGGCTCGATCTTCGCGCTCTCGGGTGATGGCTTCAGCATGGCCGAGGTGAAGCAATACGCCGACTTCGTGCGCCAGCAACTGCTCGCCGTGCCGACCGTCTCCAAGGTCGAGCTGTACGGTGTGCAGGATGAAAAAATCTTCATTGAATTTTCGAGTAAAAAATTTGCGCAGCTGGGGGTGCCGTTTGATCTGATTGTTCAACAGATCAATGCACAGAACGCGCTGCAGGGCAGTGGTGTGCTGGTGACGCCCAGCGACAATTTGCAGGTGCGCGTTTCAGGGCAGGTTCGATCAACACAAGAGATTGAAGATATCCCGCTGCGCGTCAATGGCACGAACTTCAGGCTCGGTGATTTTGCGACCGTGACCCGCGCCTACATCGATCCGCCGCGCGACAAGATGCGCTTCAATGGCAAGGAAGTGGTTGGCCTCGGCGTATCGATGGAAAAAGGTGGCGACATCATCGAGCTGGGCCGCTCGCTGGACGCCAAGGCGCGTTTGATTCAATCCAAACTGCCGATCGGCATCACGCTGGAGCGAGTCGCGGATCAGCCGCGCGCGGTGAGTCAATCGGTCAACGAGTTTTTGAAAGTGCTGGCGGAAGCGGTGCTGATTGTGCTGGCAGTGAGTTTTATCTCGCTCGGCCTGCATACCAAGCCGTGGCGCATTGATATCTACCCGGGTCTGGTGGTGGCGCTCACGATTCCGCTGGTGCTGGCGGCGACGTTTTTGACCATGCGCGTGTTCGGCATTGATCTGCACAAGATTTCGCTCGGCGCGCTGATTATCGCGCTTGGATTGATGGTGGATGACGCCATTATTGCCGTTGAGATGATGGTGCGAAAAATGGAGGAGGGGCTATCGCGTTTCGATGCTGCGACCTTTGCCTACACCTCCACTGCGATGCCGATGCTGACGGGAACTTTGATCACCGCCGCAGGTTTTCTGCCGATTGGTTTTGCCAAATCAGTGGCCGGCGAATACACCTTCTCGATGTTTTCGGTGAATGTGATTGCGCTGCTGATCTCCTGGCTGGTGGCGGTGTTGTTCACACCGTATTTGGGTTATGTGCTGCTCAAAGTGAAGCCGGCAGTGAACGCCGATGGGCATCACGAGCTATTTGATACGCCGTTTTATACCAAGCTGAAGGGCGTCGTGAACTGGTGCGTCGAGTGGCGCAAGACCACCATCGCGCTGACCCTGGCCGGCTGAGTTTTGGGTTTGTTTGGTTTTCGTTTTATCGAGCTGCAGTTCTTTCCGGATTCGAGCCGACCCGAGTTGATGGTGGAGTTGTGGCTACCGGAGGGCTCGTCTTACGCAGCGACTGAGGCGCAGGCAAAAAAATTCGAGCAGTTCATCAGCAAGCAACCCGGGGTCGAGAGTGTGACGGCGTATGTCGGCACCGGTAGCCCGCGTTTTTATTTACCGCTGGATCAAATCTTCCCGCAGTCGAATGTGGCGCAAATCGTGCTGCTACCGGTCGATAAAAAAACTCGCGATACCTTGCGTTTGAAAATCATCGACGTATTCAAAACCGATTTTCCTGAGGTGCGTGGCCGCGTCAAGCTGCTGCCGAATGGTCCGCCGGTGCCGTACCCGGTGCAGTTCAAGG
>JBJTXC010000099.1:0-3586 GCA_046082065.1 Burkholderiaceae bacterium | reverse complement strand
GACAGCCCTGATCTCGCCAGCATGCCGCCAAAATAACAACCCACTGCACCCGCACCGACGACTGCAACATGCATGTCCCACTCCAAAATAGGCTTCAGTCCTTAAAAATATTCTGTACTTGTTTTTTTGATTCTCGTTTCGCAAAGCTTTTTAGAACTTGCATCGTTAGATCGATGTCGAGGAGCGTTACCGCAGACAAGCCGAGACGTACGGCAATATCTACCAGCAACGCAAGTGGCCTAAAGAAACAAGTACTTAATTGATCTCGCTCAGCACTTGCTGGGCAATTGCAAACGCAGTATTCGCTGCGGGCACACCGCAATAAATCGCAGTTTGTAGCAGTGCTTCTTTGATTTGCTCGATCGTGACGCCGTTATTCAACGCAGCACGCAGGTGCAGCTTCAGCTCGTCTTCACGATTGAGCGCCACCATCATGCAAATCGTCATCAAGCTGCGGGTCTCGCGCGGCAAACCCGGGCGGGTCCAGATCTCGCCCCAAGCGTAGCGCGTAATCAGCTGCTGAAACTCGCTATTGAAGTCGTTCAGATTGGCCTGCGCGCGATCAACATGCTGATCACCGAGTACCGCGCGACGTACTGCCATCCCTTTTGTGTAGCGCTGCTCTTCATCCATGAATGTTTACTCAATCGAGAAGGAAATCCAGAAGCTGTTGGGTAAAACTCTGCGCGACTTCCCAGTTGGAGAGATGCGCTGCATTCAGCTCAACATAGCGCGCACCGGCAATCGCCTTGGCAATGAATTCGCCGTGCTCGGGTGGTGTCGATTTGTCGTGTCGACCTGCAATCACCAGCGTTGGCCGAGTGATTCGAGCGAGCTCGGTGCGCTGATCCATATCTCGAACTGCGGCACAGTTAGCGACATACCCCGCTACCGATGTTGCCGCCAGCATCGCCCTGACCCGCTCGACCTGCGTCGGCGCATGAGTCAAAAAATCAGTGGTGAACCAGCGATCAAGCACCGCAGGGATCACCGACTGCATACCGTATTGTTGTACTTGTGTAATTCGCGCGTTCCACATCTCCGGCACACCAATCGCTGCGCTGGTATTACATAGCGCAAGCTTGTCTATGCGGCTCGCTGCATGAATGCCCAGCCACATGCCTGTCATGCCACCCATTGAGAGGCCACAAAAATGTGCTCGAGCGATCTGCAAATGATCGAGCAGTGCAACCACATCGGCCCCGAGTTGCGCAATGGTGTACGGCCCTGGTGTTACCTCGGATTGACCATGACCCCGGGTGTCGTAACGCAGCACACGAAAATGCTCGAGTAATGCCGGCATTTGTGGCGACCACATATCCAAGGTGGTACCGAGCGAGTTGGACAGCACCAGCACAGGTGCCTGGGCACGACCCTCGATCTGGTAGTGCAGCTTGCCTTTTCCCGTGTCAAGCATGGGCATGGATATTTCTCCGAAACTTGATTTACCCTGATAAATCATCTTCATGCATCTGATCGACGATCGACACGCGCGAATCAGTCTGATTGAGTGAGCGCAGCTGGCAGCAGTGCCTCGTCAACCTCCAGTCTTATGCTGTTCATGGGCCGCAATGATTCGATCAACATAATGACCCGCCTGACCGATATAGTTCAGCGGATCAAACAGCTGGGCGAGACGCTGCTTCGACAATACACTCGTTATCTGTGGTTCCGCTTGCAGCACCGTGAGTAAATCTTGCTGCTGTGAGTAGGCTTGACGACATGCCACCTCCACCAATTGATGCGCTTGCGCTCGACCCAAACCATGCGCCAGATCAATTACGATCGCTTCGGCCATCACCATGCCACGGCTCGCGTCGATGTTGCTGCGCATACGCTCAGTGTCGACTTGTAAACCGGTCATCACACTACGCAGTTGCGCCAGTGCGGCTGCGCTGAGCGAGACAATCTCGGGTAAGGTTTCCCATTCCGCTTGCCAACCACCCAGCGCACGTTCATGCTCATTGGGCATTGCAGATAGCATGGTGGCGACGAGACCGGGCACACGGGTTGCGGCCGACAACACTGCTGCACAACCAACCGGATTGCGATGTGCGGCATGCTTGATGAGCCACCACGACCGGGCGTATCGGGCTCGGATAATTCAGCGACCTCGGTTTGGCTCATGAGTGCAATGTCGCGCGAGATCTTGCCGAGCGTACCGGTCAACATACCGAGTGTTGTTGCGCATTCAACGAAACGATCTCGATGGGCATGCCACGGTGCGCTGGGTAGCGCAAGGTCGAGTTGATCGGCGATTGCTTGAGACACTGCCCCTGCGCGATCTCCCAAGCTCGCCAGCGTGCCGCTGGCGCCGCCGAACTGAAGTACGCAAAGCTGTTTGGACATATCATGCAGACGCTGCTGATGTCTCAGCAGCGCATCCAGCCAGCCCGCTACCTTGAGCCCAAAGGTCATTGGCAATGCGTGCTGCAGCCAGGTGCGGCCGATCATGGGCGTGTCACGATAGCGCCGCGCCAGCCGCGCCAGCGTATCAGCCAGCACCGATAAATCGTGCGTCATCGCATGCATGGCATCTCGCAGTTGCAACACTCTGCCAGTATCGATCACATCTTGGCTGGTTGCGCCGAAGTGAACATAGCGCGCTGCATCTGCATCAATCGCCGCCACATTTGCAGTGAGCTGCTTGACCAAGGGGATGGCCATGTTGCCGACCGCCGGCACGGCAAGAGTCAGCGCTGTGATGTCGATTTGATCTGCGCGACAGCAACGCACGCACGGATCCACAGCTGCTGCAGGAATCACACCGGCGGTCGCCAGTGCTCGCGCCAACGCGGCTTCTACATCGAGCATGCGCTGCACGGTCGAGCGTGCTGAAAAAATAGCTTGCACCGCCTCGGTCGATGAAATACCAGAAGTCAGCGTGGTACCAGGTAGCGAATCAGACACGGATTAAATCTCGAAAAAAACTGTCTCATGGCTGCCGCCCAGCGCAACCTGCCAGTAGAAGGTATTTGGTTGATCATCAATGGGTTGCGCGATCAGCGTGGCGCGACGTGCAGCGGGTACCTGCTGCATTACCCAGTCTTCTTGGTGCGCATCCCCGAGAAAATAAATTCGTGTGACAAGCTGCTTTAACAAACCGCGCGCAAAAATATTCACGGCGATGTGTGGGGCCTGCCAGCCACCCGCTGCAGCAAGCACGCGCCCGGGCTTGATCGTTGAAAAATGAAATCGACCATCAACATCGGTGCTGCATCGTCCAAAGCCTGAAAATCCCTCACCTTGAGCAACCGTATCGGCAGCACTCATGTATTTACCTTGAGCATTCGCTTGCCAGATCTCAATGACGCCATCGGGCACAGCCACACCCTCTGCATCCACCAGTTGTCCCTCAAGGCGAATACGTTCGCCCGGCGTATCTTTAGTCGCCAGATCGGTCGTAGCAAGCCAATCAAACCCGATGTGCAGGTAAGGCCCAACCGTTTGTGAGGGCGTTAGTCCGTGCCGCATCTCACTTCTCCATCGGTGTGGCGTCGCGGCCGCGCAGCACAATATCGAATCGAAAGCCGAGTGCATGCTCGGGCTCGGTCAGACTCAGATCAAATGCAGACACCATGCGCTC
>JBJTXC010000098.1:0-8479 GCA_046082065.1 Burkholderiaceae bacterium | reverse complement strand
CAGCCGCTGGGTATTTTGCGCATGATTGCGCAGCTGTCGAGCTTGGCCGATATTCCGACCGAGTTGGCGTTTTGTTTTGCGACAGGCAACACCGCGCGCATGCGCGATCTGGATTGCGGTTTGATCGAGATTGGTCGTGCAGCAGACTTTGTATTTATGGACCGAGCGCAGCACACTGCAGGTAAAGACTTTTTAGATAGCCTGCAGCTGGGCGATTTGCCTGGCGTGGGTATGGTCATGATCGATGGTGTCGTGCGTTGTCAGCGTAGCCGTAATACACCACCCGCAATCGAAGTGCCAGCGATACAGCACTGACGAGTCCATGCTTGATAACTCACACCGAATTCATTGAGTTCTGAAAATTTATCACTCGTCGCTCAGCCGCTAAAACCTTAACCGTTCGATTCACGCAAAAGATTATTTTTCTGTTCGATTGATTTTTCCCGTCATCCGCTAATCAAAATCTAATCATTCATCATTCATCATTCATCATTCATGAGTACTTCAAAATTCGTTTGGGACGATCCACTACAGCTCGATCAACAGCTGACCGAAGACGAGCGCATGGTGCGCGATGCTGCCGCAGCCTACTGCCAGCAAAAGCTGATGCCGCGTGTTCAGGAAGCGTTTCGTCACGAGCAAACGGATATCAATATATTTCGCGAGATGGGCGAGCTCGGTTTGCTCGGCCCCACCATACCGAGTGAATACGGCGGCGCCGGACTCAACTATGTCAGCTACGGTTTGATCGCACGTGAGGTCGAGCGCGTGGATTCCGGCTATCGGTCCATGATGAGCGTGCAAAGCTCACTGGTGATGTTGCCGATTTACGAGTTTGGTACAGAAGCACAGAAGCAAAAATATTTACCCAAGCTGGCCACAGCCGAGTGGATAGGTTGCTTCGGTCTGACCGAGCCTGACCATGGTTCCGACCCCGGTAGCATGGTCACTCGCGCGAAAAAAGTTGACGGTGGCTACAGCCTGACCGGTTCGAAAATGTGGATCACCAACAGCCCGCTCGCCGACGTATTTGTGGTGTGGGCGAAGGCTGATGCGGGCAGTATTCGTGGTTTCATTCTCGAAAAAGGCTGGAAAGGCCTCACCACACCAAAAATTCATGGCAAGGTTGGGTTGCGCGCGTCGACCACAGGCGAGATCGTGATGGATGGTGTGTTTGTCCCTGAAGAGAACGCATTTCCTGATGTGCGTGGCTTGAAAGGTCCGTTCACGTGTTTGAACTCGGCCCGCTACGGTATTGCTTGGGGCGCGATGGGTGCTGCCGAGTTTTGCTGGCACACCGCGCGTCAGTACACACTGGATCGCAAGCAGTTTGGTCGGCCGCTGGCGGCGACGCAGCTGGTACAGAAAAAACTAGCTGACATGCAAACCGAGATCACGCTGGGCTTACAGGGGTGTTTGCGACTGGGCCGCATGAAAGACGAGGGAACGGATGCAGTCGAGATCACCTCCATCATGAAACGCAATTCTTGCGGCAAGGCGCTGGATATTGCCCGCACGGCGCGCGATATGTTGGGCGGTAACGGCATCAGCGACGAGTACGGCGTGATCCGGCACGTGGTCAACCTTGAGGTGGTGAATACCTATGAAGGTACGCATGATATTCATGCCTTGATACTCGGCCGCGCACAAACAGGCATTCAGGCGTTCTTTTGAATCGGGCTAGCCCGTATGGCTAGCCTTCACGTTGCTGCGGTGCTTTAGCTAACGCAGCGCATCTGCCAGCATCTTCGCAATGCTCACGACATTGCTCTCGTGTGCAATGCAGTCGGTACTCCAGACATGCCGCACGCCGGATTCGAGAATCACTTGCAGTGCATCTTCCGCAAACAGTGCATGAGTCACGGCGACATCGACTGAACTCGCGCCTGCGTCGAGTGCCGCGCGCGTGGCTTTGGCCAAGGTGCGGCCACTGCTTGCAACGTCATCCAGGATAACGACACGACGATCATTCAAATTCACTTCAGGCAGTTGTACCTGCACATCTTTATCACCACGACGAATTTTTTCGCAGGCAGCATGATCAAACCCATGCTTTTTTGCAGCACTAGCAATCCACTGCGCCGATTCACTATCCGGGCCAAGCAAGAACGCATCGGGTATCTGCTGCGCGATATAGGCACCGAGTAAAGGCGCACCACTCAGCGTGATCGGCCGTTTCACGGGCGCTGCTTCTTCAAGCGTGGATACGCGGTGCAGGTGCGGATCGACGGTCGCTAGTCCATCAAATACTTGCGCTAAAAACCGGCCAATGATTTTCTGGCTGACGACTTCACCCTCACGAAACGCGATGTCTTGTCGCATGTAGGCAAGATAAGGTGCGATCAGTGTCAGATCGGTTGCGCCGAGTTGCCGGGCAGTGTGTGCGACAAACAGCAATTCGATCAGTTTGTCATTCGGGTGTACCAGCGAGCGGTATACGATGACCCGGTTGGGTAAGGCGGCAGGCAATCTTAGTTTGAGCTCGCCATCCGGAAAGCGATGACGTTCAACCACTGTCGAGGCTAAGCCGGCAGCATCAGCAAAGCGTCGTGCGGAATCTGCTTCGTCATCAAAATACAAGACCAGCGTATCGCTCATTAAAACTCCAGGTAGGAATGGGGTACCTCGGTCTCATCACCCACGGTGTAACCGGACCCTTTGTCACACTGCTGCATAGCGAACAGTAGGTCGCTGGGATATTCGGCATAGATGGTGTAGAGCGTATCACCACGTTTTACTTTATCACCCAGCTTGCGCATCACATCAACGCCAGCGTTCGGCACCGTGGGTGCACCAGCTAACCGTGCGATTTTGGCGATTTGTAAATTATCGATGCCAACTACCATGCCATCGCGTTCGGCAATCACTTCATGACTCAGTTTGCCGAGCATGAAGTCGTCATGTTTAAATGATTTTGCACCCTGTGCTTCGATGATGGCATGCATTCGTGCCAGCGCACGACCCGATTCCAGAATATCGCGCGCAATTGCGTAGCCATCGCCACCGCGTACATCCGGATCAAACTCGATCATGCGGCCAGCAAGATAGAGCGACTTGTGGCGCAGATCTTGTGGTGCACGCGGGTCGTTCTCCAGCACGCGGATGACATCACGTGCTTCCAGCATCGGGCCGATTCCTTGACCGATCGGTTGGCGACCATCCGTAATCACAACCTCCAGTTTCAGATGCATACGCGAAGCGACATACTCGAATAGTTTACGCAGACGCTGCGCGTCGGGCATGGACCTGACCTTGGCCGAGGGGCCGATCGGGATGTCGAGAATCAAATGCGTCGAGCCTGCCGCGATTTTTTTTGAGAGTATCGAGGCGATCATTTGCGTGATCGAATCGAGCGAGAGCGGGCGCTCGACCGAGATCATCACATCATCCGCGGGTGAGAGATCAGCCGTACCGCCCCAAGCCAGACACGCACGGTGTTCTTGCACGATACTGGCGATGCGGTCTTGCGCCAGATTGACGTTGGCCAGCACTTCCATGGTGTCGGCAGTGCCGGCAGGTGAGGTAATGGCGCGTGAGGAGGTTTTCGGGCAAAGCAATCCATGCGCTGCCACTATCGGTACGACCAGCATGGATGTGCGGTTGCCGGGAATGCCGCCAATACAGTGCTTGTCGACCACCATGTGCTCGTGCCAATGTAGGCGCCGGCCACTCGCAACCATCGCGTCCGTCAGGAAATAGATTTCATCGCGATCGAGCTCGCCATTGCTGGTGGCGATCAGAAAAGCAGTCAGCTCGATTTTGGAGTAATGGCCACCAGAGATATCTTTGACGATAGCGTGGTAGTCGTCTTTATTCAGTCGCTCACCATTAATCTTGCGGAACAACGCCCCGACCGAAGCAGGTTTTTCTGCATGACGCACGCGGGCCAGCGCACCGGCTTCAACACCGAAGCGTTTGAATGCATCTTCAGATAAACCAATTTCTTCCGGACCGATGATGGATGCATCATCGACGACGTTCAGCGTTGCAGTAATCTGATGTTCGCCTGAGATGACTTCAACCTTGGATAGCGCCTGAAAACCCGCGATACGGTAAATCAGGCAGTCGCGGTTCAAATAAACGACGTTCTCGAGATTCGTATCGATCGCAACGCGTTTCAGCTTGAGGTCAAGATGCTGTTGCTCGGGACTGGAAGTGCGACTATCTGCCGCAGCGGGTCGTACATGCATGAGGTCACCATTCGTTTTGTTATGGTTATTAGACCTAGCCTGCGCTTGCGCAGACTAGGCTGGTTGACCCAATAATACCGCTGGTAGCTAGCGCCACCTAATTCAGGATTACCAGCGCGGCTGGCCCCAGCCACGGTGTTCGAATTGACGTTGATGGTGCTGGCGGTGACGATAGCCGTAGCCATGACCCGGACCAAATGAAGGGTCACCGTAATAGACACGCGCAGGCGGATACACCATCACAGGCGGCGCTGGTGCGTAACCGAGCACCGGCGGTAGCGGCGCGTACCCGACGACCGGGGGCGGAGCATGCACCACCAGGGGCGGTGAGTAACCGCCGTACTGCACAGTCACCGCAGCGCGGGGCTGCGACGCGATCATATTGCCGACCACTGCGCCCACGACGAGGCCAGCAACCACTTCGCCGCCGTGTGCAGAAGCGCTCCCAGCGGTCGCGGTCAGTAGTACCAGGGTAGCGATCTTGGTTTTCATGAGGGACTCCTTTGCCGATATTGGCTAAGCGAGTATTGAGCAAGTTTGGCGGCCGTACCAGCGAGAAATTGTGAGCAGCTGTAAACAGCTCACAGGCTTGAAATCCGTCTAGAAACGCAGCTGCTGCGGCCAGACAAAGTCACCGTGTTCCCAGCGACCTTCCAATGGCGTACGACCGTTGGTAAATTCCATGCGGCCCACACCATGCGGGTTACCTTCGTGGAACTGGCCTTGGTAGCGATCGCCATTGGCGTGCACCAGTACCCCGGCGCCCGTCATCTGATCGTTGTAGAACTCGCCGTTGTACTGGCCACCATCTGCATAGGTATAAATACCGCGGCCTTGCCGACGACCATTGATAAAGCGTCCGTCGTAGCGATCACCGTTGTTGTAAAACAGCGTGCCTTTGCCGGTGAGCCGGTTGTTTCGAAATTCGCCTACGTATTTTTTACCGTCGGCGTATAGCACCGTCGCGCGGCCGACCACTACGCCATCACGAAAAATCGCTACCAGTCGGTCGCCGTTGGGGTAGGTGTAGGTACCGGGGCCATCACGATCGAAGGTGCGGTCAAAGGTGCCTTGGTAGCGGCTGCCGTCAAAGTAATACAAGGTCTCCCAACCAATCGTGTTCCAGGTGAAATCATCGATGGTGGGTGCCCGACGGTTGGCGCAACCCGTCAACGCGAACGCCAGCGCGCTTATCAGTAGCCAGCGGAAATGGGTCGGCGTTTTCATGGTCGGGTCGGGCTATCGGTAGCAATTTGTTAATGATTGGCGCAAGCCATCTCTTTCGATGTATCGGCAGCAGGCGCAGCCACTTTAGCCGCCGCAGGCCCGAAAGCTGCCGACGCCGCGACTTTCCTTGCTGCCGCCGCCATGCTAGCCGCCACCCGCGTTAGGCTGAATTTTGACATCAGTCAATTTCCCCCACGAAACGCTCAGCGATTCATCAAAATGTTGCTTCCGGGAATGCATAATCCAAATCATTGACATTCTTCTATGCATATCGATGGCCTTGCCGAAATCTTCCCCTTTCACTTTGTCCGAGTCGCCCCCGGGTTTTCTATCCGAGCAAGATACTAAGAAGCTGGATGAGGTCGTGCATGAGCAGCTCGCGCGCGCCACCGCCGGGCTGTCGCCGATGTCGCTGGCGTTGGCGTGTATTGACTGGGCGATGCACCTGGCCGTGTCGCCCGGTAAACAGCTGCAGCTGGCACAACGCGCGATGCAGCTGACGCTCGATGAACTTCAACGACCCCTGAACGAGTCCAACGCGTCGGGCGCCAGCAAAGACGATGCGCGTTTTACCGATTCAGCCTGGTCGCAATGGCCATACTCAACGCTCAAGGATAGTTTTCAGGCGGGTGATCGCTGGTGGCAAGAGGCCACGCAAGTTGATGGCATGTCGCCACATCGTCAGCAGATCGTGAGCTTCTTTGCACGTCAGTGGATGGATGCCCTGTCGCCTTCGAATTGGCCACTCACCAACCCGCAAGTCATCGCGCACAGTATCGAGACTGCAGGCCAAAGTCTGCTGCAGGGCATGCAGTTATTCATGCATGATTTACACCAGAGCACATTGCCGAGCAGCGCGAATCCGCAGGGTCTCTCGCCACTGCCGTATGCAGTGGGTGAGGATGTGGCGATCACGCCTGGCAAGGTGGTGTATCGCAATCATCTGATCGAATTGATTCAGTACGCACCAAGCACCGACACGGTCGCGGCCGAGCCGATACTGATCATTCCTTCACCGATCATGAAGTTTTACATTCTTGATTTGTCGCCGCAAAACTCGATGGTGCGCTATCTCGTATCACAGGGTTTCACGGTATTCATGATCTCTTGGCGCAATCCGGGTGCCAGTGATCGTGATCTTGGCATGGATGATTATTTATTGGGTGCAGTGATGCAGGCGTTGCGTCAGACCCGCTTGATGTCGAATGCTTCAGCCGTCCATGCCATGGGTTACTGCCTCGGCGGTACATTTCTGTCGATTGTGGCGGCGCTGATGGGTTCGGACGAATTCATGGCGCGGGAGGCCACGCAAACCGAGACTAAAGAAACGCCGCTACCAACGCTGGCCAGTGTCACGCTACTGGCAGCGCAGACTGATTTCAGTGAAGCGGGTGAGTTGGGCATCTTTATCGACGATGATCAGCTCCAGACACTGCGCGAGCAGATTGCACGTACCGGCTATTTGTCGGGCCGGCAGATGGCGGGCAGCTTTCAGTTCTTGCACGCTAAAGATCTCGTGTGGTCGCGCAATACCCAACGTTATCTGATGGGGGTGGATGATATTGGTAACGATCTCATGAGTTGGAACAGCGACACCACACGCCTGCCGCAACGCATGCACTCGGCGTATCTCGATACGCTGTTTCTGCGCGATGACCTGACCGAGGGTCATTACAAAGTCGATGGTCTGCCGGTGGCACTAAAAAACCTGAACATGCCGTTGATGGTAGTGGGTACGGTGCGCGACCATGTCTCACCGTGGCGCTCGGTGTATAAAATTCATCTGCAAACCGATACGCCCACCACCTTCATTCTGGCAGCGGGTGGACACAACGCGGGCATCATCTCTGAGCCAGGGCATGCAAGACGTAGCTACCAAATGAATCATCGCGACGAAGGTGCCGACTGGATTGATCCGGATACGTGGATCACGCAGGCACCACGCTACGAAGGGTCTTGGTGGGAAGCCTGGCAGGCCTGGTTACATCAGCAGTCATCTGCTCAAGTCAAGGCGCGCTCAATCGATACAAAAAAGGTGCTGTGTGATGCACCCGGTGAGTATGTGATGGTGCGTTATGCAGATTAACGATAGCGTGCCCAACCTTGCTGCGTCGCTGTATGGGTTAGATGGCAAAAAAGGTTTGGTGCTGGGTATCGCCAACCAGCAAAGTATTGCCTGGGGCTGCGCCCAGCTCGCGCGGCAGCTCGGCGCAGAGGTGGTAGCCACTTGCCTTAACGACAAAGCACGTCAATATGTTGCGCCACTCACTGATCCGCTTGGTATTGATCTGGTGAATTGCAATGTGGAAGACGAGGGCGCACTCACGGCACTGGTGAGCCATGCTGTCGAGCGGTTGGGTCAAATAGACTTTGTCATTCATTCCATCGCCTGGGCACCGCTGGAAGATTTGCATGGCCGGGTGATCGATAGTTCATCGGTGGGCTTCGCGCGCGCGATGGAAGTGTCTTGCCACTCGTTTGCCACGCTCGCCAAACTCACTGCGCCGCATATGCGTGCGGGTGGCAGTTTGATCACCATGACTTACCTCGGTGCTGACGAAGCCGTACCGCATTATGGCTTGATGGGCCCAGTCAAGGCCGCGCTCGAATCCTTGGTGCGGTATATGGCGCTTGAATTGGGCCCGCAAAAGATTCGAGTGCACGCAGTTTCACCTGGCCCAATCCCGACCCGTGCCGCATCGGGTATTGAATCTTTCGATGCCTTGATGCAGCATGCGATCGGCAAAGCACCGCTGCAGCGTCTCGTCACGCTGGAAGAGATTGCGCAGTTGTGTATGTTCTTGTGCGCTGATGCCTCATCTGGCATGACCGGGCAGACCGTGTACGTAGATGCCGGCTGTCATGCAGTTGATTGAGCTGAGTCGCGCAGTCACGCGACTATCATGCTGTTTTAAATTGCATGCCGCCATATCGCAAACTTTGATGGCCAGAGAACACCAGACATAATGAATCAAGCGTCCGAGCTCGAATTTATCGAGAACATTACCTATGATGAACTGAGTATCGGTCAGTCGGCGACGCTGAAACGCACACTCACGCTC
>JBJTXC010000097.1:0-10886 GCA_046082065.1 Burkholderiaceae bacterium | reverse complement strand
ACCAGAAAGATTTAAATAACTCTGTTGGGGGAAGGAGAGTGACATGTTCGGGCGTTTAATGCCGACCGAAGGGAAGTTCTTCGATTACTTTGTTCAGCACGGTGAGCTCTGTGTCCGCGGCGGCAAAGAGATGGTTGCGCTGATGACCAATTTCGACGACCTCGAGCACCGGGTGCATGCGATTGAGTCGATCGAAAAGCAGGCCGACAAGATCACTTATGCTGAATTGGATCTCTTGCACAAAACCTTCATCACGCCGATCGATCGTGAAGATATTCACAAGCTGATTACGCGTATGGATGACATCCTTGATTTGATGGAGGATGCCGCGCAGACAATCTCTCTGTACGATATCAAGGCTATAACGCCCGAGGCCAAGCGCCTGGCCGAGCTCAGTCAGGCCTGCTGCGAGAGAGTGTTGGCCGCAGTCTCACTGCTGCACAGTATGGACAATGTGCGTGAAATTCTGGCGATTTGCTCTGAAATTGACAGGCTTGAATCCGACGCCGATCACGTGATGCGCGCTGCGATGTCGAAACTTTTTCGCGAAGAGCCGGATGTTCGCAATTTGATCAAGTTGAAAGCGATTTATGAAATTCTCGAAAGCGTGACCGATCGCTGCGAGGATGTCGCTAATATCGTCGAGGGCATTATTGTCGAGAACGCCTGATTCGGGTGCTCCGTATCATCTCGCGCTAACTGACCCATGCAGACGCTCACTATCAGCCTTTACACGCTGTCGCTGCTGATTGTTCTGGCACTGCTGTTCGATTTCATGAACGGCTTCCATGACGCTGCGAATGCCATTGCCACAGTCGTATCCACTGGCGTACTCAAGCCGCATCAAGCAGTGGCGCTGGCTGCCTTTTTCAATTTTATTGCGATCCTGGTATTTCAACTCAAGGTAGCCACCACCGTAGGCAAAGGCACGATCGAGCCTGCGATCGTCGATCATTATGTGGTGTTCGGTGCGCTGATTGGTGCAATCGCTTGGAATCTGCTGACGTGGTACTACGGTATTCCATCATCATCGTCACATGCGCTGATTGGTGGTCTGGTTGGCGCCGCAGTGGCAAAAGAGGGTACCAGCGCTTTGATTGCCTCCGGCTTGATCAAAACCATTACCTTCATTGTGCTGTCGCCGATGCTGGGTTTTTTGCTGGGTTCGTTGATGATGCTGCTGGTGTCGTGGCTATTTGTGCGTAGCCACCCGCAGCGCGTCGACAAGTGGTTTCGACGAATGCAATTGGTATCTGCCTCGATGTACAGCCTGGGCCACGGCGGTAATGATGCACAGAAGACCATGGGGATCATCTGGATGCTGCTGATCGCCGCGGGCATGGTGGCCGCTGAAGATACCCGCCCGCCCACTTGGGTGATCGTCAGCTGCTACCTCGCGATTGGAGCGGGCACGCTGTTTGGTGGCTGGCGCATCGTGAAGACGATGGGGCAGCGCATTACCAAACTCAGGCCGGTGGGTGGATTTTGTGCCGAGACCGGTGGCGCCATCACCCTGTTCCTGACAACCGCGATGGGTATTCCAGTCTCTACGACGCACACAATCACTGGCGCGATTGTTGGCGTTGGCTCATCTCACAAGATGTCAGCCGTGCGCTGGGGTGTTGCAGGCAATATCGTCTGGGCCTGGATTTTTACGATTCCCGCGTCGGCGTTTATGGCAGCGATCGCTTGGTGGCTGGGGCGCCAATTCCTTTAGCATCACTGAAGCGCCGGTCTGCGAGGCCGCTTGCTGCGTTGAGAGTAACTCGCTGTACGTCATGCACTGTCTTCGGTACGTCCGCCTCGCCATCGACCTAACCAGCCTCGCGCTGTAAGTCAGAGAGAAAAACTTCTCAAGTGCTTCAAAGTACTTCGCTGGCATGATCCGCCAGCCGCGACCGCTCACCGCGCGCCAATGTCACATGGCCACTGTGCGACCAACCCTTGAACCGATCGACCACATAAGTGAGGCCGCTTGAGCCCTCGGTCAGGTAGGGCGTATCGATCTGCGCGATGTTACCCAAACAGACGATTTTGGTGCCCGGGCCCGCGCGCGTCACCAGGGTTTTCACTTGTTTGGGTGTGAGGTTTTGCGCTTCATCGATGATCAGATATTTGTTGACGAAGGTACGGCCACGCATGAAGTTCAATGATTTGATCTTGATTCGCGAGCGGATCAACTCCTGAGTCGCGGCACGCCCCCACTCGCCAGCATCTGAATCCGATTTATTCAGTACTTCCAGGTTATCGTCGAACGCGCCCATCCAGGGGCCCATTTTTTCTTCTTCGGTACCAGGCAAGAAGCCGATATCTTCACCGACAGGCACGGTGACTCGGGTGACAATAATCTCGTTGTAGACCTTGGACTCCAATACTTGCGCCAACCCCGCGGCAAGCGCCAGCAGGGTCTTGCCAGTCCCTGCCTGACCCAGCAAGGTCACGAAGTCGCACTCTGGATCCATCAGCAAATTCATGGCGAAGTTCTGCTCACGATTGCGCGCGGTGATCCCCCAGACATTGTGCCGGCTATGCCCGAAGTCGCGCAGCGTGCGTATGACGGCGGTTTTGCCGTTGATTTGTACGACCTGGCCGTTAAAGGGCGCTTCGCCGTTTTTCGGTTCGGTATAAACAAATTGATTGACCAGCATGGCGGGCACTAGTGGACCGGTAACGCGGTAGTAGGTGGTGCTGCTACCTTGTCGGTTTTCTTGCCACGACTCCATGCCTTTGCCGTGACGCACCCAAAAATCATCCGGCAACTGCAAGATGCCCGAATAGAGCAGGTCGGTATCTTCGAGTACGTGATCGTTGAAATATTCTTCAGCGGGTAGGCCAAGTGCTCGCGCCTTGATGCGCATATTGATGTCTTTCGACACCAGCACCACCGGCCGGCCTTGCTGCTGTGACTGCAGTGCGCGTACCACGCCAAGAATCTGATTGTCGGCTTTACCCTCAGGCAGGCCTTCAGGCAGCGCAGCGTTTTGCAGCCTGGTTTGGAAATACAAGCGACCGCCGGCATCTTTGTTGCCCAGCTTGTTGAGCGGGATACCGTTGTCGATGGCGCCCTCG
The DNA here is from genome assembly GCA_046082065.1 of Burkholderiaceae bacterium. Taxonomy (GTDB): domain Bacteria; phylum Pseudomonadota; class Gammaproteobacteria; order Burkholderiales; family Burkholderiaceae_D; genus Pernthalerella. The sequence goes on along the minus strand of JBJTXC010000097.1, from coordinate 7,817 downwards.
GAAACATCAGCGACCAGCGCATCGAGCGAACGAGACACTTGGCGTGCGTTGCGCGCAACTTCCGACATGCCTTTTTTGTGGTTATCCAGCTCCTCCAGCGTAATCATCGGCAGATAGACATCGTGTTCCTCGAATCGGAACAGCGAAGTCGGGTCGTGCATCAGCACGTTGGTATCCAGCACGAATAATTTGGTGACCCCGCGTTCGTCGGCCAGTTTGCTGGTTTGCGACTTGCCCACGATGTCAGTTCGGGCTTTACGCTCGGCGGTTTTTTCTGCGGCCGGCAGCTCGGTTTTGGCTTTCGCTACCGGTGCGCTGCTGACCAGCGCAATTGCGGGTCGGACGATTTTGCCTTTTTCTGCCTTCGGGTAATCTGCTTGAGCGAGTAATGCTGCGGGTTTACTGGGCATTTTAGGCAAGGGCATCAGAACCTCTTTCTGAGAAAACACGCTGATAAATACACTGCGGTATTTGAATACCGCCCGGAAAAAAAGAAAGGCTGCTCAAGACGAAGGCCGAAAACCTTCTCCCCGAACAGCCGTTTTTTTAAATACTGTAAAAGATTCAATGGCTTAGATAATCTCAGCCGAGTCTTTCAATGAACTCAAGCACCTCATCGACATGACCCGGAACTTTCACTCCACGCCATTCTTTCACTGTTTTGCCTTCAGCGTCAATCACAAGTGTCGAGCGCTCGACGCCGCGCACTGTTTTGCCGTACATGGATTTCATGACGATGACATCAAACATGGTGCAGATTTTTTCGTCGGTGTCGGCAATTAATTCAAACGGCAGGCCGAGTTTGCTCTTGAAACCCTCGTGCGAACGCAAACTGTCGCGACTGATCCCGAAGATTGCTGCGCCAGCACGAGCGAAGCGGTCGTGCAGATCACGAAACTGCAAACTCTCGGCGGTGCATCCCGGTGTGTTGTCTTTGGGATAGAAGTACAAAACAACTTTTTTGCCGCGCCACTCGGACAAACGGAAGTCGCTACCGCCGGTCATTTCAGCGGTGAAATCCGGCACGGTCATGTTCAGAATGGAGGGACGTTCGTTCATGGCAATCCTTTAGTTGATTGGTTCGGCGCGCTGCATGATCACGGCCAGCGCTACCCTGCGACCCTCGGCCATCAGGATGTTATAAGTCCGGCATGCCGCCTGATTGTCCATGCACTCGACACCGATATTGCGCGCTAAAAGTTCGCTTATCAGTCGCGGATGCGCAAACCGCTGCCGCTTGCCTGTACCGAGTATCAGCAGATCGGGCGAATACGCCGCGACCAATGCCAGATCAGCTGCCGCCAGCGCGTCAAATGAGGTAACGGGCCAAGCGACCGGGGCAATTTCCGGCAAAACGAACAAGCTGTCGGTGTATTGGACCGCGTTGATCTCGACCCAGCCCTCATCGTAGCCGGTGACTGTCTGGTAATGCTGGGTTGGCGTGACATGCAGCTTCATGGCAGCCGGGATTTTATCGCGATCCACCGTATCCGCATGGAAAAACGGGCCAAGTTGGGGCAAAATGCTCGTTTACCTTGCGGTGGCTGCTGGTCAGCGGCCATTCAAGCCACATAGCCTATTTCAGTGAAGAGCCGGCAGTGAAGACTATTCAGAAATCCCTCAAGCTGGCAGACGTCTGCTACGACATCCGTGGTCCGGTGCTGGAAAAAGCCCGGCAGATGGAGGAAGAGGGTCACAAGATCATCAAACTGAACATCGGTAATTTGGCACCGTTTGGTTTTGATGCGCCCGAAGAGATCGTGCAAGACATGATCAGAAATATGGGCAACGCAGCGGGCTACACCGACTCCAAGGGATTGTTTGCGCCGCGCAAAGCGATCATGCAGTACTGTCAGGAGAAGAAGATCGCCGGGGTGACGATCGACGATGTTTACCTCGGTAATGGCGCCTCGGAGTTGATCGTGATGAGCATGAATGGTCTGCTCAACAGCGGCGATGAGGTATTGGTACCGGCCCCCGACTATCCGCTGTGGACGGCAGCGGTCAGTCTCTCAGGTGGCAATCCTGTGCACTACATGTGCGACGAGCAGGCTGAGTGGTACCCGGATATCGACGATATCAAGCGCAAGATCACAGCGAACACCCGCGCTATTGTCGTCATCAATCCCAACAATCCGACGGGTGCGCTTTACCCCAATGAGGTGTTGGAGGAAATCGTCGAGCTCGCGCGCCAGCACCAACTGATTGTGTTTGCCGACGAGATTTACGACAAAATGCTCTACGACGGCAACACCCACACCTCGATTGCCTCATTGGCTGACGACGTCTTGTTCATCACCTTGAATGGGCTCTCGAAAAATTATCGCTCCTGCGGCTACCGGGCCGGGTGGATGGTGGTGTCCGGTGAGAAGCGCCTCGCCAAGGATTACATCGAGGGATTGAACATGTTGGCGTCGATGCGGCTGTGCGCCAATGTGCCCGGGCAGTTTGCGATTCAGACCGCGCTGGGTGGCTACCAAAGTATCCAGGATCTGGTTGCACCTCAGGGTCGTCTTACTCGTCAGCGTGACCTCGCTTGTCAGCTGCTGAACGATATGCCTGGTGTATCGTGCGTCAAGCCCAAGTCGGCGCTCTACATGTTTCCGCGCCTCGATCCGAAAATTTATCCAATCGAAGACGATCAGCAGTTTGCGTATGAGCTGTTGGCTGAAGAAAGCGTACTGATTGTTCAGGGCAGCGGCTTCAATTGGCCCGGTGCGGATCATTTCCGGGTTGTATTCCTGCCGAATATTGATGACCTCGCGGTGGCGTTTGGTCGTATCGCCCATTTTCTGGATGGCTACCGCCGTCGCCACGCGCGCTAAGAAAGCCCAAGACATGAAAGCATCAGTAATGAAGCCGATCCGCGTCGGCTTGCTCGGAATTGGTACCGTCGGTGGTGGCACCTTTAATGTACTGCGACGTAATCAAGAAGAGATTCGTCGTCGTGCGGGTCGGGCGATCGACGTGGTGATGGTGGCCGATCTGGATACCGAACGCGCCAAGCAACTGACGGGTGGCTCGGTCGAGATTGTGAGTGACGCGCGTCGCGTTGTGACCGATCCCAACATTGATATCGTGGTCGAGTTGATCGGTGGGGATGGCATCGCGCGTGAGCTGGTCATGACTGCAATCGCCAACGGCAAGCACGTGGTGACCGCCAATAAAGCCCTGCTTGCAAAGCATGGCACTGAAATTTTTCGTGCGGCAGAAGAGCAGGGCGTCATGGTCGCGTTCGAGGCAGCGGTCGCGGGCGGTATACCGATCATCAAGGCACTGCGCGAGGGTCTGACTGCAAACCGAATTCAATGGATCGCCGGGATCATCAACGGCACCACCAATTTCATTTTGTCCGAGATGCGTGACAAAGGCTTGGATTTCGATGTAGTACTCAAGCAGGCGCAGGCATTGGGTTACGCCGAGGCCGACCCGACCTTTGATATCGAGGGTGTCGATGCCGCGCACAAGGCGACGATCATGGCGGCGATTGCCTTCGGGGTGCCGGTACAGTTCGAGAAAGCCTATGTCGAAGGTATTACCAAGCTATCGGCCACCGATATTCGGTACGCAGAGCAGCTGGGTTATCGAATCAAATTACTTGGTATCGCGCGCAAGCTGGCGGCTGGCATTGAACTGCGCGTGCATCCAACCCTGATTCCTGCCAGCCGCCTGATTGCCAATGTGGAAGGCGCGATGAATGCCGTGCTGGTTCAGGGCGATGCCGTGGGTGCGACGCTTTATTACGGTAAGGGCGCGGGTGCGGAGCCTACTGCATCCGCGGTGATTGCTGATTTAGTGGACATTACCCGGCTTGCTACTGCAGATCCGGAGCATCGCGTGCCGTATCTGGCTTTTCAGTCGAATGAAATGGCGGATACCCCGATTCTGCCGATGTCGGAAGTCACCACCAGCTACTATCTGCGCATGCGGGTCGCTGACAAGCCCGGTGTTCTGGCGGATGTCACTCGAATCCTGGCGGAGGCATCGATCTCGATTGACGCCATGCTGCAAAAAGAAGCGGGTGAGGGCGAGACCCAAACGGACTTAATCATCCTGACCCATGAAACACAAGAGAAGCACATCGATCGCGCGATTGCCGCGATCGAGCAACTCGATACGATCTTGGGCAAAGTACATCGTATACGTTTGGAGCATCTTGGCTAAATTCCGCGAGCGCGCTGACCTTGCATTTTAGTGGCGCGCCATCAGCTGATTTTCGATGCAACACCTTTTGCTCCATCCGATGCCTCTTTAATGATGTTCGAAAAGGTAGTCGACGACACGGTATGTCGTGCAAACAGATATTGCACACGAAGTAATTGAATGGTCGTGAGTTCGCCGCCATCGCTAATGTTGCCAAGCTCGGTGCGTAGCGAATTTTCGGTATCTCTCATCTTTGGTTCGACCGCATTGAATATATTGTTCAAGCCTGTGCTGGCGAGTCCCATGGCGTCCTCCGTTGAATAATGATGGTTTGTTACTGCGATGGTGACGACGAGCCTTGCTTAGAAAAGCGTCATGCTCGATGTCTGCGCTACTTGCGTCCGGCCGTATCCAGCTGAATCGCGAATATTGCCGCTTGTACCGCCTGTTGTGCGGCACGGTGTTGCTTGAACTCTGCACTATTTTTCAATTCTCGCCCCGCCCGCTGCAGGCGCTGATCTATTTGATCGAGTGTATCGACAATTCGGTCTAGCAGAAGCGCCGCACTTTTGTCAGCCGATGGGCTACCCTGCAGATAGTTTTCGAGGTTTGCAACCATATCGTCACTGAGTTCGATAGAACTATGCTCACCTGATAAATTTTTTTCCATGGTGTTTCCTTTGATCGGTTATCGGGAAATCCGGTAGCGCTGAGTACCATCAAAAATAATTTCATCCTCCTTAATCGAGGTAATGGTGTGGCCGTTCGCCTCGCCACCGATGCCGATCCGTTGACCTGTGTCGGTAATGATGAAAGGCATTGCGCCGCCGACGATAGTTTGTATGTTCACGGGCGGGAGTTTTTGTGCAACCGAGATGCTGGCCCGCATTGGCATCAATTGACCAAATTCCTCGTTAAACTGAATCAACAGTTTTTCCCAGCGTTGAATCTCGTCCTCGGTCAGGCTGCCTCGAAGCACAAGCTCGGGCTGTTTCGACACGATCTTGAGTTTGGTTGATAAATCGGCAGCTGTGAGACGTTCAATAAACAGGGTGGGTAACTCTTCAGCACCTTGAAAGGCCGCCTCGACACTGCGTATGCCGGGTGCCGAGTTTTTCAAGTTTTCCAGTACTTCGTCACGAACCGATGACGCGCCAACCCAACCTCTTGCGCTGATCACGCCGTTATTGATACCGGTCACTTGCACTATGGCGCGATGACCCTCTTGCCGATACTTTTGCGAGGCGGCACGCGCACTTTCCAGCATTGCGTCATCAACAAAGATATGGGTGACCGCTGCGCTATCAAACTTGCGGATCAATTGCAGCATGCGTGTTGCCATAGGCTGGTCGCTGGCGTAAGCGGTGACCACTGAACTCTTGCCATTGGTTTGAGTGATCTTGATAGTTCTACCGGGGAATGCTTTGGTGAGTCGCTCACTCAGCGACGGGTCGTTCAAAAGGGGCTGACTATCAACAACGGGCGGGGCGACGGGCGTTGCCTGGTGGCTAAGCCAAAACGCTCCGAAAATACTGGCGATACCGATCGTCGCGAGAACAGAAAGTGAGGCAATCAGTATTCGCCTGGCACGCACCCGTTGATGATCAACATCGTCGCCTGCTGGCGTATCGGGTGAGGCAATCTCAAGGGGTTCTTCATGATTCAAAGATTCCGACGGCGCGGCAATACCGGGCTGAGGAATCAACGTTTCTGTCGACGGCCACGGCGCATCAACTTCATCAATACTGACCCATATGCCACCAATTTCAACCGGCATACCGAGAGCGAGTGGCGTATTTGCGGCGATATGCTTGCCATGGCCATCCAACACGCTACCGTCGACTGGACTGAGTATGGCGGCGTCGGCATCAATTTTGAGCTTGGCGTGCAGCCCCATCAGGCGCGGCCCCGCGAGTATGACCTCGCAGTCGTCGTCGGTGCCGAGCATGTATTCGCCGGCGGCGAGTGTCAGACGGCTGCCGGCTTGGGGGCCGTGCAGTACCCGCAACTCTAATTGCGGCAGTAGTGCCTCCAGTTGTGGCTCGATTTTCATGGGATCTTAAATCGAACTTTCCAGCCTGACTGGCTACCATTGGAATCATTAGGTAAATTTCCGATCGGCATGCTCATACAATCTGAATTGCACGAAGCTGTCTTTATCGTCAGACCCCAAGGGGACATCAGCAAATTAGTCGCAGCTGAGCTGAATGAGCTGCTGGAAGCGGCGATTGACGACGGGGCTCGAGAAGTTATTTTTGATAGCTCAGCATTGACCCAGATGTCGAGTGATGGCTTGAGAGTCGTGCTGAAAACCTTGCGTCGGCTGCACGGCGTGGGTGGGCGAATTGCCATCGCTGCCGCGGGTGACAGGGTGCGTGCCGTGATGAAAGTGAGTGGCATATTAGGGCTACTCGAGGTCTACGATACCGTCGATGACGCGATGGCATCCAAAAAAATCACCCAGCCATCGTGAAATCGGGATGTGGTAGCGTCCACTAGTTAAGCACACGTGAGTTTCGATTCGCTTCAAAGTTCTACTCGTGCGAGTGGCTGTATATTGACTTCAGGTGTTAATTCCTGATACGACAGTACCGGCAGATCGTACAAATCTTGCTCGATCATCTTTCGCATATAGTTTCTAACCATATTCATCGCGATACCGAACAACCAGGTCGATAATTTTGAATCACCACGAAACGTCGCAATGGTGCGAGCCGCCTCCACAAAAGCTTGCTGAGTGATGTCGGCGGCATCATCCGGGTGGTCGATGTACTTAATCACAAAGCGGTACAGGCGGCGCTGGTGTTGAGCGATCAGCTCACGAAACAGCGCCTCTTGGTCTTAATCGCATGGGGCGATTTGATTGGTAGACTCTAACAGTGAACAGGCTGCGCGCTGAAGAAGCGGGGGGGCTGGCGTTTGTTCCTCGGTGTCTTCGGCGGATAGTTCAGTTTCGAGCTCATCCGCGTCCTCTTCATCCACCTGGTTGAACAGATCGAAGCTGAAAATGGACTCGGCAGTAGCTTCAACGGTTTCGTTGTAGATCTCGTTCATGAGGCGGCTCCTTCGCGCGGATGATGGGTTGTCAACCGCGTCACTCAGAGGCCGCTGATGAATACTCGGCCGATCACTCGGCGAAAACATCAGAAATCACGTATTGCTTCGACGAAAAATTTGCCAAAACGAATTTTTTAGCAGTGAATCCGTCAAAAAATACGCAAACTACCTAATTCGTGGGATTGACAAGCGGAGCGTAGGTGGGCAAGGAAAGTGAGCAAATTGACATGCCAAAACAACCACTCTTAATGCGAAAAAGTCATTTCTGATGGATTGCTTTTAGCGGCTTTTCCTGCGGAAACAGGCGGGCTCGTATAATTCTGGGCTTCGCCCGATCCGATCTGCGTCACATGCGCTACCAGTCCACCCGCGGTCATCCCGCCACCCCCGGTTTTTCCGACATCCTGCTGGGTGGCCTTGCCCCCGATGGCGGCTTGTATCTCCCCGAGCGCTACCCACAGGTGTCGGATCAAGAGTTGAACGCTTGGCGTACGCTGCCTTACGCCGCGCTAGCTGCGCAAGTCATGAAAAAATTTGCGACTGATATCCCTACGGAGGATATCGAGGCCTTGACCGCAAAAACCTATACCGCACGGGTCTACTGCAACGGGCGCAGC
>JBJTXC010000096.1:0-4931 GCA_046082065.1 Burkholderiaceae bacterium | reverse complement strand
CCAACTCGCCCCTGCTGCCGTGATCTCAGTCACCGGATTGCCAATCGCCCCGAGCTCGGGGCGTACAATCGCCACTCGATTTCCGGAAGCCCTCGCAGCCGGCCGATCACGCTCGATGACCCGTACCGCAATGCCCCGCTTCGCAAGTTGGCGCGCGACACTGGCACCAGCCACGCCCGCACCGATCACGACAGCAGATGCCGGGGAGTTGAACTCTTGATCTTGGCCTGGGAATTGTGCAGTGAGCGCGTCTCGCTTACCGCCAAAGCCTGGTCTTTTTTCGACACTGAATCCGGCCGCAAGCAATGCGCGTCGCACATGACCGGCAACACACCAGCTCGCGATTTGCGCCGCCGGCGCCGCCAATACAGCGAGCCGAGCAAGTACCTTGGCAGACCACATCTGGGGATTTCGATCCGGCGCAAAGCCATCGAGATAAAACACGTCGAATGGTCCTTCAATCGCTGGTAGTGCATCGGCGATATCGGCGAACACCAGCGTCAGCGAAACCTGATCATCCAGTTCGATGGCATGAAAGCTCTCCAGCAACGGTGGCCACGAACTCGTTAGTTTTTCAGCTAAGGACTTGAGTGCGAGCCGATTGCGTTCAGGCGCATGGCTCAACGAGTGATCAAGCGCCTGCCGAAGATCAGTGCGTGTGAAAGGATGCTTTTCGATCGATACGTAATGCAGCCGGGCCTTGGCGCCGCTCTGTCTCAAGCTGTCCCAAGTGGCAAGGAAATTCACACCGAGGCCAAAGCCGGTCTCCAGCACACGTACACATTTTTTTGTTTGCCAGCGTTGAGCTAACCGGGTACCGCCGATGAATACCTGATCTGCTTGTCCCCAAGCGCCAGCGCGACTGGCATAGGTATCGCCAAACTCTGGGGCTTGCAAATGGCCTTGCTCATCACAGCGCCAGCGCGCCGCCTGCAGCCTTTGGGTAAACATGGTGATCGACAGACGCGCCGTGCAGGCACAAAGAAAACTGAGCGCCGATCATACCTTGCAGACCGACTGATCAGGCCGAGGGATGAGGTCGGCGCATTCTCTGGCACACTGCGCCCTATTGCTCACAAAGGCGTCTCACATGAAAAAAGTCATTCCTTTTGTTTTGCTGCTGATTACGCTACCCGCATGGTCTCAAGCATGGATACGCTACGCGCAAACTGATGCTGCGACGCTGTATTTCGATAGCCTGCGTACCCGAAAAATGGGAGATACCGCTTTCGTATGGGATTTACATGACTTGAAGTCGCCCGCGAAAGACGCAACAGGCCGGGTCTATCGCTCAGTCATGCATGCGACTGAATATCAGTGCCGAATTCGGCAGCGTCGCGTACTCAGCATTTTGCTTCATGCCGAGCCGATGGCCACGGGCACGTCGGTGGAGATAATCAGCGCTGCCGATTGGACAGAAACGCCGCCCGATTCGCTAGCGGGGGAACTGTTTAATCATATTTGCGAGTAAGGCTCAGCGCATTCAATAGCCGAGCGCGAACCGATGCGAATTGCCGTCGTTGATAGCAACACCCAACAGCGCGCGCGCATCATCGAGATACTGCGCAACGCCCAACATCACTGTATTCCGTTCAGTACCCCTGAAAAACTGGTACTCGATCGAACCAGCGAATTTGATCTACTGGTTTATCACTGGCAGCCTACGGCCAAGGGTCATGGCGCCCTACTCACGCTGCGACGCACTCAAGCCGATGTGCCGATGCTATTGCTGACGGACTACTCGGCTGATCATTCACTGGCCGAGTTTCTGAATAACTTGCACACAGACTACCTTGTACAGCCGATACGCGCTGCCGATTTGCGCTTGCGAGTGAAGCTACTGATGATGTGCTTGGCACCCGAACGTACGCACTCGGCACTGCTGGAATCCGGTCGTTACAGCTTTGACCCAGCGCATTTGGTTGCCTGCCAAGATGGCAAACCGATGACGCTCACGCGCAAAGAGTTTTCGCTTGCATTACTGCTGTTTAGCCATCTTGGCCAACCGCTGTCTCGCGCCACCCTGCATGAGTCGGTGTGGCCGAAAACTGCAGAATTCAACTCGCGCAGCCTGGATACCCATATCGCTCGGGTGCGCCGCAAATTTGCGCTGCAGCCTGAGCATGGCTACCGCTTGTCGCCGGTCTACGGTTACGGCTATGTGCTTGAGGCGATTGACTTTCCCGGCCAAAACCCCCTGACGCAGCAGGTATAATCGGGAAGGACATTTCCCCGGACTCCCTAGGATGCAACTGATCGCCGTCGGGCTTAACCACACCACGGCTCCGCTCTCGCTGCGAGAGAAAGTGGCCTTCCCCGCCGACCAGCTCGGTCAGGCGGTGGCCTCAGCGTGCGCCTGGTTCGGCAACGCGCATCAGCAACATTTCGAAAACGCCATCCTGTCGACCTGCAACCGTACCGAGATTTACGGTGCCAGCGCGAACGATGGTGATATCGACGCCGTGATCGATCAGACCGCCCACTTCGTTGCTGACTTCCACAAGCTGCCGTACGCCGAGCTGCGCCCCTATCTGTACGCACTGCCGCACGAAGGCGCCGTGCGTCACGCGTTTCGTGTTGCCTCGGGTCTAGATTCCATGGTGCTCGGCGAGCCGCAGATTCTGGGTCAAATGAAAGACGCGGTACGGCAGGCAGAAGCCGCTGGTGGCCTCGGCACCTACCTCCATCAAATGTTTCAACGTACCTTCGCGGTCGCCAAGGAAGTTCGCTCTACAACCGACATTGGCGCCCACAGTGTATCGATGGCTGCCGCTGCGGTGCGTTTGTCACAGCGTATTTTTGATGATCTCAGTCAGCAGCATGTGCTGTTCATTGGCGCTGGCGAGATGATTGATTTGTGTGTCACGCACTTCGCTGCGCAGCACCCGAAAAGCATCACGATTGCAAACAGAACGTTGGAGCGCGCCGAAGTGCTCGCCAATCGTTTCGGTGGTCGCACCATGCGGTTGGCAGAGCTACCGGACCAACTCGCGAACTTCGATGTCGTGGTGTCTTGTACTGCCTCGTCGCTACCCATCATCGGGCTCGGTATGGTCGAACGCGCGATCAAAGCGCGGCGACGCAGGCCCATGTTTATGGTGGACTTGGCCGTCCCGCGCGACATTGAATCCGAGGTGGCGCGCCTGAACGATATTTTTCTTTACACAGTGGACGATCTCGGCGCGGCAGTACAAATCGGCGTTGAAAATCGTCAGTCCGCGGTAGCGCAAGCCGAGGCCATCATTGAGACCCGGCTGCAGGCTTTCATGCACTGGCTGAGTAGTCGTAGCATGGTGCCGCTGATTCAAGACTTGCAGGAAAGTGGCGAACAAATGCGTCGAGCAGAACTGGAGCGTGCGCGCAAACTACTGGCCAAAGGCGAGGATATCGACGCGGTGCTTGAGGCGCTGTCGAAAGGCCTGACCGCAAAGTTTCTGCACGGCCCGCAACAGGCCCTGCACAGCGCAGACGCTGACGAGCGCGCCAGACTGGCGCAGTTGTTGCCGCAGCTATTTCGCACCAAGCGCTAGCGGCAAGCTCATTACCGCCAGCGTGCGGCCGCGTATGGCCGCTTCCTACACTCTGTCTTACCCACCCCCCGAATGAAGCCATCATTGCTAGCCAAGCTCGAGCAGCTGAAGGAAAGACTCGAAGAAGTCAGTGCACTGTTAGCGCAGGAAAATGCCACGGCCGACATGGATCAGTACCGCAAGCTGACCCGCGAGCATGCTGAACTCGAGCCGCTGGTCGCGCTACATGCGCAGTGGCAGCAGGCACAAAATGACATCCGTGCTGCAGAAGAGATGATTGCTGACGCTGAAATGAAAGCGTTTGCGCAGGAAGAGCTGGCCGATGCACAGGCTCGCACCGAGAACCTGTCGCTTGAGCTTCAAAAAATGATGCTGCCGAAAGACCCGGATGACGAGCGCAATATTTTTCTCGAAATTCGCGCCGGCACCGGAGGTGATGAATCCGCGCTATTCGCCGGCGATCTGCTGCGCATGTACACACGCTATGCGGAGCGACAGCGCTGGCAGGTCGAGATGGCATCAGCATCACCTGCCGAGCTTGGTGGTTACAAAGAGGTGATCATTCGCATCATCGGTGCCGGCGCTTATGCGCGGCTGAAATTCGAATCGGGCGGACATCGAGTGCAGCGCATTCCTGTCACTGAGTCGCAAGGCCGCATTCATACCTCTGCATGCACCGTCGCCGTGATGCCTGAAGCCGATGAAATCGCCGATGTGCATATCAATCCGGCCGAGCTGCGAATCGACACCTTTCGTGCGTCTGGCGCGGGTGGTCAGCACGTCAACAAGACCGATTCCGCCGTGCGAATCACCCACCTGCCGACCGGTATTGTCGTAGAGTGCCAGGACGATCGCAGTCAGCATAAAAACAAGGCGCAGGCGATGAAAGTACTGGCCGCGCGCATCAAGGATGTGCAACTGCGCGAGCAGCAATCCAAAGAAGCGGCGACCCGTAAATCGCTGGTGGGATCGGGCGATCGTAGTGAACGTATCCGGACCTACAATTTCCCTCAAGGTCGACTGACTGATCACAGAATCAATCTGACCCTGTACAAACTCGATACCATCATGGACGGCGATCTGGATGAGCTGATGTCGGCACTGACCACGGAGTATCAAGCGGATCAACTCGCTGCCCTATCGGACACGATGCAATGAATACGAGCTTATTCGGCAAACCTCTGCTGCTGCTGATTGCGCTGGCTTGTATCAGCATGCTCGCGGTTGGTCTTTACCTGCAGCTGCAACTTGAGATGCTGCCTTGTCCGCTGTGTATCTTGCAGCGCTATGCATTCGCTGCCGTCGCGATCATCGCGCTACTTAGTTTGGTGATGCCATCGCGCTTGGTGTGGCTTGGTGCTGTACTGACCAGCCTGGCAGCGTTGGCTGGTGCTGGCGTCG
>JBJTXC010000095.1:0-4080 GCA_046082065.1 Burkholderiaceae bacterium | reverse complement strand
AGCTGCTGTTTGTTGCGGTCTGCACTGATATTGGTGGTTTGCGATATTTCACCAATCATGGACAGATCGGGTTTGACTACTTTGCCTTTACCGCCGGTTTCTTGATCGTAAAGATCAGACTTCTCGAGCTTCCGATACTCTTTGACATTACTATCGGCCAGGCTGCCGCCTACGGATGTGAATGCGAACTTCCCGCTTTTAGTCATGTAGCTGACCATCCGCTGCGTCAGTCGTTTGGTATCAACCTCTTGTACGGTCTCGTTGCGCACGTTGCCAATTTGTACCAACCAGCGACCATCCTTTTTTGCCAACCAAGGCGACATCATGAATTCATCCAACGCATTTTTTGCGGCATAGTCAAAATCAATCGTCGTCAGGCCAAAGGTATTGATGTCTTTGGTGGATGCCATCGGGTTGGTCGTACTCACTTTCCCGGAAGCGCAGGCAATAAGTAGCACCGGCACCAAGGAAACGACGGCGATTTTTACAATTTTTTTCATCATGCTAGCTGACTCCTTGGACTGGATACCGGCCTGCGCCGGTATGACAAATTAAGCAGTGCGCCCCCGACAGGGCTGAGCGTATTTTAGGCTGACTGGACATCACGCGCTTTAGCCGGTCGGGCTAGTCCAACGACAGGCGAGAGATTTGGCACAGCGGGTTTTAGCCGCGGACAACCACGCCGTGGTTTACAGTTTGACCAAGCTGACTGCAAAGCCCATTTGGCTTGCTGCGCCTTTGATCAACACAAGGTAATTGCCCGGTTGCTCGAGGGTCAAGGAATGTACCGGCTGACGGTTGGCGGTTTCTATATTCAACTGCCCGGATTCGGGCCGGTCAACCAATGCGATCTGTATCGTGTTGGGTAAATTACGCCAAGCGCGGGTATCTGCTTTAGTGAACGCGGCTTGAGTCGCTGCAGTACCGATTTTCATGAGGGCGGCCGCTAGCGGATCGAGTTTCTGCTTATCCACTTGCCGGTCAATCTCGGCGTTGGCAGCATACTGCGCGGCGGTTTTAATAATGGTGGATATGACTGCTTTGGACACGATGCCCGGGTACGCTTTTTCAAACTCAAGGCTGACCAAGCGATTAATATCGGTGAGGACCACTGTCTTGTCGCCTTGCTCGCCCACCAACAAGTACGGATAGGCAGCATTGCCTTCCCTGAATTCTGGCAGCGCAATGCCGCTGTACAGCACTTTGTCCGAGAACAGATACATCGGCAAATCAACGCGGTATTCATTGAATCCCGGGCCATTGCCGTCTTCATACACAACAATGACCTTGTTCTCCAGCTTGCCGTTATTTTTATCAATCCCCGCGCGCAGCTTTCTGACAAATTCCCGCCCTTCTGCCGAGGCTGCGCTTTGTGCAGCACTTGATAGCAGCGGCTGAATCAGGCTCATGTCATTGTCGAGCGGGTCCGCCGAGGTGGCGCGGAATAATGCCGACATCACATCACCAGCGGAAAGCTGTATCTCTGACATCTGCACACCAGGCCGTACCTTGGCGACGCCACGGCCGATTTGACTCCCGATCTGCTCTACACTCGCTGCTGCATTGATTTTCTGGTTTTGTGCAAAGCCATCTTGTACTGAGCCCTGCGCCGCTCTGGCAAATGCACCCATTTGCACGACTGCATTGCGCTGTCTTTCTTGCAGTCGTTTGAACGATACGCGCGCGTTATCGTTTTTAGTCATTAATTGGTTCAACGCGCGGTAATAATCAATGAAGCCACCCTCGTGTATCTTGCCTTGATATGGCCCGAAAGCACTGCTGGTTGCCGTCGTGGCGACCAAGGCGAGCACCTCTTGCGGCGTATCGACGGTATCTTCTTTCCATGGCATTAATTCATGAGCACGCGCGAAGGCATCGCTACTGTGTTGCCAATAACCGGCGTCGTGAAATGCCTTGGCGGCCTCCAGGGTCATGTGCAAGTTATTGCGATCGTAGCGCGGCCTGCGATCAGGGGAGAGATAGAGATTCGCTGCACCGTGAAAATCGGATCGTGCGCGAAAGTCCATCAAGTCAGGACCGCGCTTGGGCGCAGATCCGCAACCCACCAAGATCAGCGCGCAAATAACGACCGATACATGACGCCATGATGTGATCTGACTACGCATGCTGCATGACTCCCATCGGCCTGAAGAGATTCTTCAGACCACCCACTATGTCTCATTCGTTATTTTCAATTCGTGGCCAAGGCGGCTTGCATGGCGTCAGTGGCTACCTGCTCCAACCAACCCAAATCTACATCCTGATGCGCCTCGCAAATAAACCACGGTTCGCGCGAATCCGGCTCCAGCATGACGCCTCGTTCAATCAGGTGCCACGCAAATTCGCGATATAAACGGCTATCAGTTTTACGCCAGTCGCGGTAGCTGGTTGGCACGGTCTCGGTGAAATGTACACCAAACATCGCCGGCGGCCCGGCGAATGC
Source organism: Burkholderiaceae bacterium (assembly GCA_046082065.1). Classification (GTDB taxonomy): domain Bacteria; phylum Pseudomonadota; class Gammaproteobacteria; order Burkholderiales; family Burkholderiaceae_D; genus Pernthalerella. The sequence continues at coordinate 1,637 of JBJTXC010000095.1, read as the reverse complement.
ATGGGAAATACCTGCAGCAGTAAATACCCGGCCCAGTACTTTTTTAATATGTTCACCGACCGTATCAATGGTTTTTAATGCATCGGTATCTGTCAATATCGAAAGCGTCGCATGCGCGCCGGAAAGCGCGATCAGGTTCGCGGTATAGGTGCCGCCGTGTACGACACCACCGCGATGCGAACCCACTTTATCCATGACATCGGCACGGCCACCAAAACCAGCCACCGGATAGCCATTACCCATCGCTTTGGCATAGGTCGATAAATCAGCGTAAATACCGTATAACTGCTGCGCCCCGCCAGCAGCAACCCGAAACCCGGTCTTGACTTCGTCAATCACCAACAGGGCGCCGTAGTGCGTGCATAGCTCGCGCAAGCGTGCCAACCATTGTGGCGTGGCAGAGATACTCCCGGCATTTCCAATAATGGGTTCGAGGATGACGCAGGCAAGTTGCTCACCGCGGGTTTTAAAAAGCTTCTCTAAACCCGCGTCATCATTCATCTGTATCAAGTCGAGTAGTTCACGCGCTCGCTGCGGAATACCGGCACCAAATGGAATGACTTCAGGTTGGGTACCACTTGCGGGGTCCCATGCCTCGATATCGGACTTCCACATCATTTCGTCATACAGGCCATGAAACGCGCCCTCAACGATGGCAACACGGTCACGTCCGGTGAACCCACGCGCAGTACGTACCGCACCCATGACCGCCTCGGTGCCTGAATTCGCAAACCGCATCTTTTGTACATTCGGGCACAGCGCCTTGACCTGTTGCACCACCTCGGTATCCAAGGCTGTGGCAAAGCCAGACAAGGTGCCGCGCTGAGTGATTTGCTCAATCACGGCGGCATCGACACGCGGATCGCGGTAGCCAAGAATGATGGGGCCGTAGCCCAACCGAAAATCGACATAGTGCTTACCATCGCAATCGGTGAGACGGCAGCCCTGCGCGCTACTGACGAACACGGTTTTATCGTCGCCCCAGTAGCGATAGTTTTCGGCGACGCCCTGTGGCATGTGCCGATGCGCCTCACGCATCAACTCGGGTTGACGACGCATCTCAGGCTGCCTTTTCGTCCTCGGCCGTTTGCCCGTGCGGGGGGCGCAAATACAAACCGACTTGTTGCTCCAGCAGCCGCACGACGTGCAGCTCGGCGGCCTCATCGCCATACACCTGCCGTGCGCGTTCGAACAGTGCTTGCGCATGACGACCCATGGTCAGTGCGTAGCCCTGTTGTTCGGCAATCTGGTTGACGAGTGATAGATCTTTGCAGCACAGCGCGAGTGAGAAACTGGGGTCGTAGTGGCCTGCAAAAATCGAAGGGATGTCGTGCTCGACCACCCAACTGCTGCCGGCGCTATGCATCAACGCCTCACGCACGACATTCAACGGCACGCCGGCTTTGGCCCCCAGCATCAAGGCCTCACCAATCGCAGCGGCGTTGACAAACCACATCAGGTTCGTGAGCAGTTTGACGGTCGCGCCATTGCCGTGCGGGCCGACATGCAGCACCCGATTGCCGAGCACGTCCAGTACGTGACGCCAACGAGCAAATGCATCGGCGTCACCACCCACGAATATGGATAACCGACCTTCCGCGGCACCATCAATTGCATTGGTGACCGGCGCTTCGAGA
>JBJTXC010000094.1:0-4940 GCA_046082065.1 Burkholderiaceae bacterium | reverse complement strand
CTTAACGATAACGATGTCGATAATTTGATAACCAGATCTGCGCCTGACCTATCCAGCTACAACCCCCAAGGTTTCGAGTGCACTGTTCCCACTGGACACTACTTTGTCATGGGCGATAATCGGGACAATAGTGCGGATTCTCGTTATTGGGGCTTCGTACCGGACAAAAATATTGTCGGAAAGGCATTTTTTGTTTGGATGAATTTGGGTAACTTCAAGCGCATCGGCGGGTTTCAGTGAGTTTTGCCGGCAGTAATGCGCTTGCCCTCAAGGGCAAGAAGCGGGATCAGTGCGGATTTTCATTACTGGGCTTGGTCAGCACGCTGCTGGTGTTGTCTTTGTCAGGCATGCTGGTGGTGAGGGCAGGCCCGGGGGTGCTGGAGTATTGGGCGATCAAGAAAGCTGTAGCTGCCGCTGCAGCTGTCTCTGACACACCGGTCGAGCTGCGAGAGCGTTTTGACAAAATGGCATCAGTTGGGTTTTCAGATACCCTGCAGGGCAAAGATCTTGAGATCAGTGGTCGTGGCGATCGCATGCGGGTTCGTTTCAAGTATGACAAGCGAATTCCCCTGTTCGGCCCGTTCAGTCTGCTGATTGCTTATCGGGGTAGTAACGTCGACGATGGACAAGACGAGGCTGCGAACTAGCAGCGACACGAATGGATATCGCGCTACTGCAACAACGGCTTGGCCACACGTTCAAGAGCACTGCGCTACTGCAGCAGGCGTTGACGCATCGCAGCCACAGCAGCCTGCATAACGAGCGACTCGAGTTTTTAGGCGACTCGGTGCTCAACTGCGTTGTCGCTGCGCTGTTGTTCGAAAAATTCAACAAGATCGACGAAGGTGATCTCTCGCGCCTGCGCGCCAATCTGGTCAAGCAGCAGTCGCTGTATGAAATCGCACAACGACTCGAGTTGTCGCAGTTCTTGCGGCTTGGTGAAGGTGAGTTGAAGTCGGGCGGGTTTCGCCGCCCATCCATTCTTGCCGACACACTTGAGGCCTTGTTCGGCGCGATTTATCTCGACAGCGGCTTTGACGCTGCGCGGGATGTGATCCGTGCGATGTATGTACCTATCCTGCAAACCGTCGACCCCAAAACTTTGGGTAAGGACGCCAAGACACTGCTGCAGGAATTCTTGCAGGGAAAAAAAATTCCGCTACCGCAGTACAACGTGGTCGCCACACACGGTGCTGCGCATAACCAGGAGTTTGAGGTGGAGTGCCTCGTACCCAAACTCGATATACAGGTGTTCGGTACCGGTGGTAGTCGCCGTGCAGGTGAGCAGGCCGCCGCGCGATTGGCGCTCGAGGCAGTGCAACTCGCGCTGGTTAAAGCACCGGCCGAGCCCAAGAAAACCCGACAGCGTACCGCGCAACTGAAATTAGCGGGCATCGCAACCATACAATCCGAGCAGGCGGACACCGACAAGCGACCAAACCGTTCGTCCAAGAGCGCCGAACCGAAAGAGCAGGACGAGTTGCCGCTTGATTCGGCGCAAGCGCACGCAGAGGCCGTCGGTCGAAGTAAATCTGCATGAGCGCTGCGTCTGCAGCCGCTGATTTTCGGTGCGGCTACATCGCGATTGTTGGTCGGCCCAACGTGGGCAAATCCACCCTCATGAACAAGCTGATCGGCGCCAAGGTCAGCATCACCTCGCGCAAAGCGCAAACCACGCGCCACCGCATCACCGGTATACAGACGCGTGATGATGCGCAGTATGTCTATATCGATACCCCGGGCTTTCAAACGCGACACAGTAACGCGCTCAACAAAACACTCAATCGAACCGTCACCCATACCCTCACCGCGGCAGATGTCGTGTTGTTCGTGGTGGAGGCAGGTCATTTCGGCGAAGCCGATCAAAAAGTAATGGCGTTATTGCCGGCGAGCGTGCCGAGCATCCTGGTGATCAACAAAGCTGATCATGTCAAAGACAAAGCGCTGCTGATGAATTTTGCGCAGCAGGTGGCTGAAAAATTTAACTTTGCAGCGATTGTGCCTGTGTCAGCCAAGCAGGGTTTTCAGCTTGATCGGCTCGAGGCCGAGATACGCAAGCATCTGCCCGAAGGTGAAAGAATTTTCGACGAAGATGATATTACCGACCGCAGTGAAAAATTTCTCGCCGCTGAAATCGTCCGCGAAAAAGTATTTCGCTTTGTGGGTGATGAACTGCCTTACACCAGCACTGTCGTGATAGAGCAGTTTGAACAAGAAGGTCATCTGCGACGGGTATTCGCGGCTATTTTGGTTGGGCGCGATGCACATAAAGCCATGCTGATTGGGCAAAAGGGTGCGCGCTTGAAAGAAATTTCGACGCAGGCGCGGCTAGATATGGAAAAGCTGTTCGGCGGTAAGGTATACCTCGAAATTTGGGTCAAGGTGAAATCTGGTTGGGCGGATAACGAGGCCTCGTTACGTGCTTATGGTTACGAGTGAGTGATGGACGCACAAGTCAAATCGCCCGCAACTCGCACCAACAACGCTGCACGCGCGGTCGCGAGTGAGCGCGAGCATCGCGTGATTGCGCAACCCGGCTTCGTGCTGCATAGCTACCCGTACAAAGAAACCAGTTTGATTGTTGAAGTATTCGCGCGTGACTACGGCCGTGTGCCATTGGTGGCTAAAGGCGCGAAACGACCACACTCCAAGCTGCGCGGTGTGCTGCAAACTTTTCAGCCCTTGCAACTTGCCTGGAGTGGGAAGTCAGAAGTGCGCACGCTGATCTCGGCAGAGTGGGTCGGTGGATTGCTGCCGGTAGAGCGCTCAGGACTATTGTGCGGTTTTTATTTGAATGAGTTATTGGTCAAGCTACTGGCGCGAGATGATCCGCACCCAATGCTATTCGATGCGTACATGTCTGCATTGAACCAGCTCGCGCATGATGAGCCCGCCGGTATCGTTCTGCGTAAATTCGAGTTGCAGCTGCTGAAAGAATCGGGTGTGGCGGGTACATTGACCGAGCTTGGTCAAGGCAGCGAGCAAGTTGACCCGGCGCGTTATTATGTATTCGAGCCGGAACGTGGACCGCGCCCGGCAGTGGCCAGCGACACCATGCCGGTGGTGGCTGGTAAAACCCTGATCGATATGGAAGCGGGCGACTACAGCGATAGCGTCACGCAGCAGCAAAGTAAATTCCTGATGCGCCATTTGCTGGCGCATCACTTGGGTGGTGTCACCCTAAATACGCGGCAGATATTGATCGATTTGCTGCAGCTTTGAATTAAACAGTATGAGTTTCATGAATCCACACAGCGCAGTGATTGACCTTGGCGTCAATATTGACCATGTCGCTACTTTGCGTAATGCGCGAGGTACGGTGTATCCCGATCCGCTGCAAGCCGCGCTACTCGCCGAGCAGGCGGGCGCTGACGTCATCACGCTGCATTTGCGCGAAGACAGACGACACATCAAAGATGCCGATGTCGAGCAGATTCGTCCACGACTCAGCACGCGCATGAATCTCGAGTCAGCCATTACCGAAGAAATGCTCGATATCGCTTGCCGCATACAGCCGCAAGATGTGTGCTTGGTACCGGAGCGACGCAATGAAGTGACGACTGAGGGTGGTCTGGATGTGATTCGTTTCTTTGATGATGTAAAGCGCGCGTGCGATCGCTTGGCGACCGCGGGCATACGGGTCTCGCTGTTCATCGATGCCGACCCCGAGCAAATACGTGCGTCGGCAGAGGCGGGCGCACCCGTGATCGAGCTACACACGGGTCGTTATGCAGATACGGCAGGTGAAGCGCAGCAGCAAGAACTCGAACGTATACGTGCCGGCGTCACTGCCGGGGTTCGTCATGGCTTGAAGGTGAACGCGGGCCATGGTCTGCACTACACCAATACGCAAGCCATTGCCGCCATACCCGATATCGCCGAACTCAATATTGGTCATGCCATAGTCGCGCACGCTGTGTTTGTTGGATGGGAAAACGCCGTGCGCGAAATGAAAGCCATCATGACGCAGGCCAGGTTGGCGGCGCTACGCGCATGATCTTCGGGCTGGGTACTGACATTATTCGTATCGATCGTATTGCGGCGGCGTTGTCGCGCCATGGTGATCGATTTGCCGAGCGCATACTCGGCCCGCAAGAGATGGAGAAGTACCTTCGCCGTAAAGCCAAGGTCGAGGCGCGCGGCGTGCGCTTTCTGGCCACCCGCTTCGCCGCTAAGGAAGCGTTTTCGAAAGCCATTGGCCTCGGTATGCGCATGCCCATGACCTGGCGCTCGGCGCAGTTCCTGAATGCGCCCAGTGGTAAGCCGACGGTGGTCACCAGCGGGGCGCTCAGCGCGTTCATGCAAGCGCAGGGCATCAGCGCGCAGGTGTCCATCAGTGATGAGGCAGAATACGCGGTCGCGTTTGTCATCGTGGAGAAAATATGCGTACTGCAGTACAACCGCTCGGGCCCGTCATGCTGGATGTGGTGGGCACCATCTTGTCGGGTGACGATGTGCGTCGTCTGCAGCATCCCCTGACGGGTGGTGTGATTCTGTTTACGCGCAATTACCAGAGCCGAGAGCAAGTGACGACTTTGTGCGCAGCGATACACGAGGTGCGACCCGGTATCTTGATTGCGGTAGACCATGAGGGTGGACGCGTACAGCGGTTTCGTAGCGATGGCTTTACTCGCTTGCCCGCCATGCGGGTGCTCGGCCAGCTGTGGGACCGTGATGTACTGCAGTCGTGCAAGGCCGCTACGGCATTGGGCTATGTGCTGGCGGCAGAGTTGCGTGCGTGTGGCGTTGATTTATCGTTCACGCCGGTGCTTGATCTCGACTATGGCCCGTCGGAAGTGATTGGTGATCGTGCATTTCATCGTGACCCGCGCGTTGTGACCATGCTCGCAAAAAGCATTAACCATGGTTTGCTGCAGGCCGGCATGGCTAACTGTGGCAAGCACTTCCCCGGACATGGTTTTGTCGCGGCGGATTCGCAT
>JBJTXC010000093.1:0-2381 GCA_046082065.1 Burkholderiaceae bacterium | reverse complement strand
CTGGCTTGAAAGGCGCACCACCCGGCTATGTTGGTTATGGTCGGGGTGGTGTGCTGACCGAAGCGATTCGACGCCAGCCATATAGCCTGCTGCTACTCGATGAAATGGAAAAAGCGCACCCCGATGTGCTCGAGCTGTTTTATCAGGTGTTTGACAAAGGCACGATGGAAGATGCCGAAGGCACCCTGATCGATTTTCGTCATACCTTGATTCTGCTCACCTCGAATGCTGCGCACGAGGTCGTGGTACAGATCTGCCAGCAGCAGCCCGCGGCCAGTCTCGAGCACATCCATCAGGCGTTACGACCTGCGCTACTCAAGCAATTTCCGGCAGCATTTCTCGGTCGGCTAACTGTCGTGCCCTATCGCCCGATCGCCGACACCGAGCTGTTGCGTATCACCGGGCTGAAGCTCGATCAATTGGCAGCACGCATCCAACGTCATCACGCAGCGAGTTTGCAATGGACACCTGCAGTCGCCGAGATGATCGTCGCGCGCTGCCACGAGGTGGAAAGCGGCGCGCGCAATATTGACCACATCATGACGCAAAGTCTGTTGCCGGCAATTGCGAGTGAGGTACTTGCAAAAATCGCGGCAGCTGAGCAATTCAATCAGGTCATGCTAGGCACAGACGAGGCCGGCGGCTTTACCGTCAACATGAGTCACGAAGCCAAGCGCGACGGCACGGTGGGCGGTGATGGTGAATTTCGTGGCGGATCGGGTGGTGGCGCAGGTGGCGCGCATCATGCCGAGGCAGCGGCTGAGGTGGGGGTCGTTGCATGAGACAAGACTTCACCCAAAAGCATGTACGGATCGCGATCAGCACTGCATTCGGCAAGGACAAACTACTGCTCGAGAGCTTTTCCGGTACCGAGGCGTTGTCGCAACCATTTGCTTTTTCACTCAGCATGAAATCGAGTGATGTCGCGCTTGATCCAGACGCAATCGTCGGCACGCTCGCTACTGTCAAGGTGATTCATGGCGGTGGCATGACTCGATATTTCCACGGCCTGATCAACGGTTTCACACAAGCCGGTATTGATGCGGAGTTTGCCTGGTACACCGCCGAGATGGTGCCATCGCTGTGGCTGCTTTCTCTGTCACGCGATCGACGTATTTACCAAAACCAGAGCACCGTACAAATCGTTGAATCGGTACTGCAGTCATTCAATATCAAATTCGACAACCGGCTTAAAGCCAGCTACGCAAGCCGCGAGTATTGCGTGCAGTATGACGAGACGCCGCTGGATTTCATCATGCGGCTGATGGCGCAGGAAGGCATTTTCTATTTCTTCCAGTTTGCCGACGGCAGCCACACCCTGGTGCTCGGCGATGATCCATCCGCCCATCGAGACTGCGAGCACGGACATTTGATTTATCGTGGTCGCGCCGATACCCGTGGTTGGGCCGATACCATGCTGCGCTTCGAAGCGGGCGGGCGTCTGGTGACACGCGACTACAACGGTCGCGATTATGACTATCTGAAACCCAGCACCTCACTCGCTGCAGACGCCAGCGGTAAAGCCGGGCGCGGCAAGTGCTACCAATACCCGCATCTGCATAACACCGTGGCGGCCGGCAAACAGCAACAGACTGTGCATGTGCAAGCGAGTCAGTCGGAGGCGTCGACGGCGGCGGGTGAAAGTTTGTGCAATAGCTTGTACGCCGGTGGCGCTTTCACACTCAGCAAACACCCCAACCATAAACTCAACGCGCGTTATGTGATGCGTAGCGTCAGCCATCGCGCAGATATCAGCGGCTACACCAATCACTTCGAGGCTTTCCCCGGCACGCTCCCCTTCCGGCCACCACGTACTGTGCCGCAACCGGTTGTGCCCGGTTCGCATTCGGCATTTGTGGTGGGGCCCGATGGCGAAGAGATCTGGACCGATCTGCACGGTCGCGTAAAAGTGAAATTTCATTGGGACCAAAGCAGCACGCATGATGACAAAGCCTCGTGCTGGGTGCGTGTATCGCAAGCCTGGGCGGGTAATGGCTGGGGTGCGCTGTTCATTCCTCGAATCGGGCAGGAAGTGATCGTCAGTTACCTCGACGGCAATCCTGACCGTCCTCTTATCACCGGCAGTGTCTACAACGGCGAGCAAGCGACGCCGGTGAATTTACCGAGCAAGCAAATGCAGTCGGTGATTCGTTCGCGCCCCACCAAGGGCGGCAACGGTCGATCGAAAACTACCGAGATCGAAGACGGTCGCATGCATGGCAATGAGCTGCGCTTCGACGACAAGATCGGCGATGAAGAGCTTTATCTGCACGCCGAGCATGACATGAAGGTCGATATCGAACATGACCTTGACAGTACCCTGTACACCGGCTCGGAAACACATCTGATCAAAAAAGGGAATCGAAGCATTGAGGTGACCA
>JBJTXC010000092.1:0-5296 GCA_046082065.1 Burkholderiaceae bacterium | reverse complement strand
CATGGCACATGGCGCACTTGGGCTCGCTCGCACTCTCGGGCGCCGCACTGCTGACGGTGGAGGCGACTGCAGTCAGCCCGGAAGGCAGGATCACGCCGGGTTGTCTGGGTTTGTACAGCGATGAAAACGAGCAGTCGCTGCGGCACGTGGTCGAGATGCTGCGCGGCGCCAGCCATACGAAGCTGATGCTGCAACTCGCGCACGCAGGCCGCAAGGCCTCCAGCGCACGGCCTTGGGAAGGTGGCGCCCTGTTGTCTAAAGCGGCGGGCGGTTGGGACACCATCGCGCCCTCCGCGTTGCCGCACAAACCAGACGAAGCGACGCCAGGTGCCATGAGCCGGGCTGATATCGAGCGTGTGACCGCTGATTTCGCTCATGCAGCGCGGCGTGCGCGTCGTTTGGGCTTCGATGCCATCGAGTTACATGCGGCGCACGGTTACCTGCTGCATGAATTTTTGTCGCCGATTGCCAATCAGCGAGATGACGAATACGGCGGCTCGCTCGATAACCGCATGCGCATTCTGCTGCAGATTTTTGAAGCGATGCGGTCCGAGCTGGGCGCGGGTATTGCGCTGGGCGTTCGTGTAACCGGCAGCGACTGGGTCGACGGCGGCTGGACCATCGAAGACTGCGTCACGCTGTGTCAGCGGCTGGAAACGGCGGGCGCCGACTTTGTCGATGTGTCGTCGGGCGGGGTCTCGCCGCTGCAAAAGATCAGCATCGGCCCGGGCTATCAGGCCCACTTTGCGGCGCGGGTCAAGCAAGCGGTCAAGATGCCTGTGATCACGGTTGGCATGATTACCGAGCCCCAACAAGCCGAGGATATCTTGCAGTCAGGACAAGCAGATATGGTGGCCATGGCACGCGCGTTTATCTCGGACCCGCGCTGGCCATGGCACGCCGCCGCTGCCCTCGGGGGCAAAATCGAGGGGCCGCCGCAGTACTATCGCTGCCTACCCTCAACCATGCCGAAAATCTTTGGTGACATCGCCACCAATCAGCGCTAGCCGGCATACCCCGGCCGGCGCACGGGTTTGACAAGCAAAAAATTTTCAAAACGCGTCGAAAAAGTTTTCACCAAGTGGTTGTCGAATCGATCAATTAACGCCCGCAAACGCATAGACAATATTTCTACGGTTCAATATGATGCCCGGTTTGAATTCAAAACGCTGAGACAAGCGGAGGAGATCCCCCATGTGGTCACAAGTGTATGACCCGTTCAACAATGTTTGGCTGTCCACGATTGCTGCCGCCATTCCGGTGGTGGTGATGCTGGCGGCACTGGCCTTCTTTCACATCAAGGCGCACATCGCAGCGATCATGGGCCTGGTATCGGCCTTGGTGGTGGCGATTGTCGGCTTCACCATGCCGGCGGATGCTGCGCTTGCCTCTGCGTTGTATGGCGCCGCATTCGGCCTGTTTCCGATCGGCTGGATCATTCTCAACGTGATCTTTCTGTATCAGCTCACCGATCGCAAAGGCCAGTTTCAAATTCTGCGTGAGAGTATCGCCGGCATATCAGGCGATCGCCGGCTGCAGCTGCTGCTCATTGCATTTTGTTTCGGCGCATTCTTCGAGGGTGCCGGTGGATTCGGTACGCCTGTGGCGGTGACCGGTGCAATGCTGATCGGCCTCGGCTTTGCCCCATTGGCAGCCTCAGGCCTGTCATTGATTGCAAACACGGCGCCTGTCGCCTTCGGTGCGCTAGGCACACCGATCATCGCGCTGGCTGCGGTGACCGGCCTCGACATGTTGCAGTTGTCTGCCATGGTCGGGCGGCAGCTGCCCTTCTTTTCGATCATCGTTCCGTTCTGGCTGGTGTGGGCGTTTTGCGGCTTCCGCGGCATGTTGGCGATCTGGCCCGCGATCTTGGTGGGCGGTGCAAGCTTTGCAATACCGCAGTACTTCATCTCGAATTACCACGGGCCCTGGCTGGTCGATGTCGGCGCTGCTGTTATTTCCATGGTGTGCCTCGCGCTTTTCTTGAAGGTCTGGCATCCGAAAGAGATCATGACCTCGCCTTCGGGCAAATTCGAAGGCGCTGACGAGCAGGCCCCGCAAGCGCCAGCGCATGAGTACTCGCGCAAAGAAGTCATGAACGCATGGACACCTTGGCTGATTTTGTCGGTCGTGGTGCTGATCTGGGGTATCCCCGAGTGGAAAAAAGCACTGGATGGCATCTCGATCATCAAGATTGAGTGGGCGCATCTGCACAATGTGGTGCAGAAAATGCCACCGGTCGCCGCCACACCTAAAATCGAAGAAGCCATCTTCAAATTGAATTGGTTGTCAGCCACCGGCACTGGCATCTTCATCGCCTCGATTGTTTCGGCCTTGCTGATGGGTTATCGCGTCCGTGAAATGGTCGCTATTTACTGGGACACGCTGAAGTTATTGAAGTACTCGTTGCTGACCATCGCCGCCATGCTGGCGCTCGGCTACTGCACACGTTACTCTGGCGTTGACTCCACGCTGGGCTTGGCATTTGCCAACACCGGCATGTTCTACCCCTTCTTCGGCACCCTGCTGGGCTGGCTCGGCGTGGCGCTGACTGGTTCAGATACCGCTTCCAATGTGCTGTTTGGTGGTTTGCAGAAAACCTCTGCAGAACAACTCGGCCTGTCACCGGTGCTGATGGCATCCGCTAACTCATCGGGCGGTGTCATGGGCAAGATGATCGATGCGCAATCGATCGTGGTCGCCTCCACTGCAACCAAGTGGTACGGCCACGAGGGCGAAATCTTGCGCTATGTGTTCTTCCACTCGATCGCACTGGCCGCATTGGTTGGTTTGCTGGTGACAATGCAAGCCTATGTTCATCCGTTCACGTTGATGGTGATACCGTAAATCCATCTGCGCATACTTCGACCGTGCAGCGCTGCGAGGCCTGCACGGTTTTTTGTTTTTAACTCGATCAGTCACACCCAAGGGTAGCTGGAACTTGTTGGGCAGGCCGCAGTCATCAGACAAACGTCGCCACAAGGAGCATCATGGAAATTCGGCACCGCCCACACACGCCGGAGCATGCACTTGCCTCGCAAGAGAGCTATGACCCCAGCCGACTGCTCGACACACTGCGCGAACGCATGCAGCTCAAGAATGATGCTGCACTCTCACGCGCGCTGGAGGTGGCGCCGCCGGTGATCAGCAAGATCCGGCATCGCGCGTTACCCGTTGGTGCTTCAATGCTGATTCGCATGCATGAAGTGACCGAGCTCAGCATTCGTGAGCTACGCGATCTGATGGGTGACCGGCGCGGGAAATATCGAATCTCGGACGTACAGGGCAAACCCAAAGTGCGACACACCGCACTCGTCGCGCCCGCCTAAGCCTAAGTCCGAAAGAATTAACACACTGGATGCCGGCCTTCCGCCGGCATGACGATTTAATCGTTATCTACTAAAGCGACTGCGCACTGGCCAAGACCAATCTGTCCAGTGACTGGCCATCTTTTGAACACTTAGCTGTTTAATAAGCAGATAGATGTGATTGCAAACACCTCAATCACGTATCAATAGCAGCCCGAGCTTACCCTGCGTTACCTGGCGTACCGGCACCAATAGCATCCCGCGCTTACCCCGCGTTACCTGACGCACTTGCACGCGCCCGCGAGCCCACAGTGCGTCATTTGTCATGCGTGCTGCGCAAGGCCGAAAATCGCGGCACAATCCAACTACTTTCACAAACTCAAGATTGACATAAAGACATCGATGAAACCTCACTTCAAATTCTCGACACGTGGCAGCTTGATCTTTGTATTGTTGGCAGCAAGTGCCTTAGGGGTGGGGCTTGTGACAGCAGCTGATACGGAGAGCGAGCTACTCGAGCGCGCCAAGCAAATGTTCCGGCCACTACCCTACACCGCACATGTCGACGACTATCCGCACTCGGCGGCTCGGGTCGAACTCGGCAAAAAATTGTTTTTCGAGACACGCGTATCGATTGATGGCCGCACCGGCTGCGTCAGCTGCCATAGCCCGAGTCATTATGGTGCTGATTCACTGCCCCGATCAGTCGGTGTCAACGGTGTGGTGCTGCCACGTAACGCACACACGGTATTCAATACGCCGCTACTCGTCGCGCAGCACTACGGTGGCAACCGGGTCAGTGTTGAAGAGCAGGCCATGAAAGCACTCACCAGCCCGCTCGCGTACGGCAACAAGAATTACGCAGAGGCAGAAGCAAAGCTTCGCGCACTGGGCTATCAGAAGCTGTTCGAAGCCGCCTTCCCGAACGAAAAAGAGGCGGTCACTGCCGAGCACTGGGCAGTGGCGATCGGTGCCTTCGAGCGCACGCTGCTAACGCCTGCACCATTTGACCTGTACTTGAAAGGTAATACCCGCGCAATCAGTGCCGAGGCTAAAGCCGGGCTTGATAAATTCATCAACTACGGTTGCGCTGGTTGTCACAACGGCCCCACCGTGGGTGGTCAAAGTTTTCAGAAATTCGGCTTGGTAGAGGACTACTGGAAAGCCACCGGCAGTGTCGAGATCGCGCTATTGAAGGGTCGCGATCAGGGCAAGTTCCACGACACCGGCAAGGAGGAAGACAAGTGGATCTTCAAGGTACCGCAGCTACGCAATGTGGCGATGACCCCGCCCTACTTTCATGACGGTTCGGTAGCAACGCTCGACGATGCGGTACGCGTGATGGCGCGCGTTCAGTTAGGGCGTCAGTTGTCTGATGACGATGTTCGTCAGATCGTGGCCTTTCTCGGTACCTTGACTGGCGAGATACCCAAGCAGTTTGCGCAAGCACCGCAACTGCCGGTGGCTGCGTTTCAGCGCCCGTAGACCGAGCATGACGCGCGCGCTGCTTGCATTACTGCTGCTGTTAACGATCGCGCGCGAATGCGGTGCTTTCGAGCGTTCTGACGGCATTGCTGTTGAGTGCGTCGTCGAGCGTGATGGCGAGCAGCGCGTGGTGGCCTGTGTTCAAGCCCGGCGCGCCACCGCTGGATTTGTTCAGTAGCTCATTTAGAGATGAATTTTTTTCCGCGTAATTTAGTAGTGATCCGATCTGCTCGGTCGGTGGCGAGTTTCATTTTTTGCACATTGTATTTTTTGCTTCCTAATCTGAATCTCACTTAGCCCACCGTTTCTGTAGTCGTTTTCGGCTTTCGAATTTTTTGCGCCGAATACAGAATTTTCCATCGGGCTTTTAATCCATATTTTCAATCCGAAAATACGACTGTCATAGTTCAAAACTATTTCATTAGGGTCGTTTTTCTTTTTTATAGCCAACTATTACAACGGGGCAACTAATGGTAGTCTAGGGGTGACCAATGAGCGGGCAG
>JBJTXC010000091.1:0-4825 GCA_046082065.1 Burkholderiaceae bacterium | reverse complement strand
ACCATCAAGCAAGGCGATACTCTGGCGAGCATCATTGGCAAAGACCGCGTTGAAAGAGACATCGCGTTGCAGGCGGGTGATTCGCTACGCTCGAAAATCAAGCAAGTTGCATCAGGCCGTTTTGGTGTCACCACCGAGTACTTGACCTCGGCAGATCAAATACAGATCAAGATGGCGCAGGGCGCCAAGCCCGGCGAAGGTGGCCAGCTGCCTGGACATAAAGTTTCGGAATACATCGCCAAACTGCGGTTCTCGGTGCCGGGCGTGGGCCTGATCTCGCCGCCGCCGCATCACGATATTTATTCGATCGAGGATTTGGCGCAACTGATTCACGATTTGAAAAACGTGAATCCGAAAGCAGATATTTCGGTCAAGTTGGTCTCCGAAGTGGGCGTGGGTACGGTGGCGGCGGGCGTCGCCAAGGCGAAAGCTGACCATGTGGTGATCGCTGGCTACGATGGCGGCACCGGTGCGTCGCCGCTGTCATCGATCAAGCATGCCGGCACACCATGGGAACTGGGTCTGGCCGAGACGCAGCAAACCTTGGTGCTGAACGGATTGCGCGGTCGCATTCGCGTACAAACCGATGGCCAACTCAAAACCGGTCGTGATGTAGTCATCGGCGCGTTGCTTGGTGCAGATGAATTTGGGTTTGCAACCGCCCCGTTGGTTGTTGAGGGATGCATCATGATGCGCAAGTGTCATCTCAACACCTGTCCGGTCGGCGTTGCTACACAAGATCCGGTACTCCGTGCAAAATTCCAGGGCAAGCCCGAGCACGTGGTCAATTACTTCTTCTTTGTTGCGGAAGAGGCGCGCCAGATCATGGCGCAGCTGGGCATCCGAAGTTTCGACGAACTGATCGGTCGCGCCGATCTGCTCGACAAATCCAGAGCCATCAGTCATTGGAAAGCGAAGGGTCTGGATTTCAGCAAAATTTTCTACATGCCTGAAGCGAGTGATCAGCCGCGCCATCACGCCGAGGTACAAGACCACGGTCTTGATAAGGCGCTTGACCACAAATTGATTGCGCAAGCCAAGCCTGCCATTGAACGCGGCGAGAAAGTCTCATTCATTTCACCGATTCGTAATGTCAACCGAACCGCAGGGGCGATGCTGTCTGGTGAAGTGGCTAAACGCTACGGGCATGACGGCTTGCCGGACGATACGATTCACATCCAGCTGCAGGGCACTGCCGGGCAATCATTCGGCGCATTTCTTGCCCACGGCATCACCTTTGATTTGGTCGGTGAAGGTAATGACTATGTCGGCAAGGGTGTTTCAGGCGGGCGCATCATTGTTCGCCCCAATACGGAATTCCGTGGCTGGGCGGTCGACAACATCATCGTTGGCAACACCGTGTTGTATGGGGCGATTGCTGGCGAGGCTTTTTTCAACGGGGTGGCGGGCGAGCGTTTTGCAGTTCGCAACTCAGGTGCTGTCACCGTCGTTGAGGGAACCGGTGACCACGGTTGCGAATACATGACCGGCGGTACCGTGGTCGTACTTGGCAACACCGGTCGTAACTTCGCGGCGGGCATGTCGGGCGGTATTGCATACGTCTACAATGAGGACGGCAGTTTCGGCGCCAAGTGCAATATGGCGATGGTGGCGCTTGACACAGTCATGTCGAGCAGCGAACAAGAAAGCACGGTGGGTAAGGCAGCGTGGCACAGCGTCGCGCGTGGTGGTGAGCGTGAGACCGATGAAGCGATTCTGAAACGCTTGATCGAGCGGCATTTCAAGTACACCGGGTCGACGCGGGCACGCACCTTGTTGGACGATTGGTCGAATGCGCGTGGCAAGTTCGTCAAGGTGTTTCCGACCGAGTACAAACGCGCACTGGGCGAAATGTTCGCCGCGGCCGACAAGGCCAAAGAAAAAACCACCGCTAAAGCGTAGAGAAAAACATCATGGGAAAAATCACCGGTTTTCTGGAATTCCAGCGTCTGCAAGAGGCTAGCGAGGCGCCAGGCGCGCGTCTCAAGCACTACAAGGAATTTGTGCTGCACTTGTCGGACGCTGACGCCAAGACCCAAGGCGCGCGCTGCATGGATTGCGGTATTCCATTTTGTAACACGGGCTGTCCGGTCAACAACATCATCCCGGATTGGAATGATCTGGTGTATCGCGGTAACTACCGTGAAGCACTCGATGTACTGCATTCCACTAACAACTTCCCTGAGTTCACCGGACGTATTTGTCCTGCGCCGTGCGAGTCAGCGTGCACGCTCGGTATCAACGATGATCCGGTCGGTATCAAATCGATTGAGCACTTCATTATCGATAAGGGTTGGGAAAATGGCTGGGTGTTACCGCAGCCGCCGTCGGTCAAGACAGGCAAAAAGGTTGCCGTGGTTGGTGCTGGCCCTGCAGGCCTGGCCGCTGCGCAGCAATTGGCGCGTGTGGGGCATGACGTGACCGTGTTTGAAAAGAATGATCGCGTCGGTGGACTCCTGCGCTACGGTATTCCCGACTTCAAAATGGAGAAGTCGCATATCGATCGCCGCGTCGAGCAAATGATGGCCGAGGGTGTGCACTTTCGTACCAGTGTCTTGGTCGGTAAGGATTTCCCGGAGTCGATCATGTGCTTGGCGAAAGAGACCATCTCGCCGGAGCAATTGCAGCAAGATTTTGACGCGGTCATCATCGCGGGTGGCGCAGAGCAGCCACGCGATTTACCAGTGCCGGGCCGCGAGTTGGAGGGTGTGCACTTTGCGATGGATTTTCTTCCGCAGCAAAACCGCGTGAATGCAGGCGACAACCTCAAGCAGCAAATCAAGGCCACTGGCAAGCACGTGGTAGTGATTGGTGGTGGTGATACCGGTTCGGACTGCGTCGGTACATCCAACCGTCATGGCGCAGCGTCAGTCACCCAATTCGAACTGCTGCCGATGCCGCCGGAGCAAGAGAACAAACCTATGGTCTGGCCTTACTGGCCGACCAAACTGCGCACCTCCTCATCGCATGAAGAGGGATGCGAGCGCGACTGGGCAGTCGCTACCAAACGACTCGAAGGCAAGAATGGCAAGGTCGAAAAGCTCATTGCAGCGCGAGTTGAATGGAAAGACGGCAAGATGGTCGAGGTGCCTGATTCCGAATTCGAGATGAAAGCTGACTTGGTATTACTGGCGATGGGCTTTGTCTCGCCGGTGAGTCCGGTGTTGGATGCTTTCGGCGTCGACAAGGATACGCGCGGGAATGCTAAGGCCACTACCGAGGGTGATGCGAGTTATCAGACATCGGTACCCAGCGTGTTTGCTGCGGGTGATATGCGTCGCGGGCAGTCGCTGGTGGTGTGGGCAATTCGCGAGGGTCGGCAGTGCGCGCGTGCGGTGGATGAATATCTGATGGGCGAGTCAGTTTTGCCGCGTTAAGAGTCTTGATAGGCCGACTCAGCGTACCGACCCGCTTGCCTCGCCATGCTCAACACGACCAGACAAACGAGGGACGCCTTGAGCGTTGATCGTCACTTCATCGATTTGCCAGTGAATATCGCCGGCATGCTTTAGCGTCAGGTGCAGTATCCAGCCGGTTCGAGTGTCGCGATCGCTGAAGCCATCGAATACAAAATTTCCGAGGCTGTAGAAAATCGGCTTGCCTTGGTACACCTCGATATCCTGAGTCACATGCGGGTGACCACCTACGACCGCATCGGCGCCACTGTCTATCATTAAGCGCGCCATCTGGCGCTGACGCGGCGATGCAAGTTTCTGATACTCCCAACCCCAGTGCGGATAAACAATGACAAAGTCTGCGCCTAGCGTGTGCTTGGCGTGGCTGATTGCTTCGGCCACCATGTCTTCATCAAGCCAGGCAACGCCGGGTGCGTCGTCTAGCGCTTCAAAGCTGCGCGGGAAGAAACCGTTATAGCCGAGCAGGGCAATACGTTTGCCGTGAACCTCGCGGATCAGGGGTTGGTGTGCGGCACGTAAGTGACGACCACCGCCAAAATAAGACACGCCATGCTGGTCGAGCAATTGCAGCATCTGGCTGAATGCTGCTTTACCAAAATCGCCAGAGTGATTATTAGCCAGCGATACCGCGCTGAAGTATTGCTTGAGCAAATGTATCGAGCGTTTGGGTGCCCGGAAAGTGTAGGGTTTGGCTTCGGCTTTACCGATGGTGGCGATCACGCACTCGAGATTACCGATGGTTAGATCGGCGCGTTTTAGTGTCGCCGCGACATGACGAAAAGGATCTTGCCCGGCACGGATGAGCCGTCCCGGCCCATCGGCCAGCATCACGTCACCGACCAGCGCCACCGTTACCTCCGGCTTGGCCGCGAATACGGTGGCCGGACCAAGAGCAGCGCACAGGACCAACAATCGCAGTCGCCTGATCATTTTTTAGTCGCAGCCATGCGTCTCGGTGACTTCATCATTTTTGTTCGCAGCGCAGTTTGCATTGAATAAAAATCTCGCGTTCCAATTCGGAGGCGTAGACCTTGTTCAGCCCAAAATCGATCGTCTCGATCGGGCAAGCATACTGGCCGAGCGGGTACTCAGCGCTGTGCAGCAACGCAAACGATTGACCACGTCGCTCATATAGCAGTGTTTTCAACTTGCCGCGCTGTCGCAGCCACTGCGCCTGAAAACGGAAGCGCTGCTGCAGCGAGACCGACTGGAAAGAAAAAGCATCAGCAGCGGGATGCAGCTTGATCTGTTCGGTGTGCCCGCCGTACTCGGCCTCACAGCTAATCCCGTATGACGTCGCCGCGCTGGCAGGCCAACTGCAACACACCATCGCCAGTAGTGAAAGGGAAAATCTCATGGCTTCATCAAACAAGAATGCCTCTTTTATACCACTTCAATTGATTGCACTT
>JBJTXC010000090.1:0-2485 GCA_046082065.1 Burkholderiaceae bacterium | reverse complement strand
GCGATGCCGGGCGGGTGTGCGCGCTTTGGCCCAACCAATGACAACGGCGAGGCGCGCTCTGAAAAAATCGGATCCGTCAGCATACTCAATCCGGCAAATTGAACCAACGCAGTGGCGTGACCGATCCACATCACTGCAGGTTGCATTTGGCGGCCTGCTTGGCTATTGGTGCGAATGAATGCCAAGTCGGCATCAACACGTGGGGTGGGCGCCTGCGCTGATTTTGGATGCCCATCGATCAACGCATTCCAGCGCCACTTCAAAAACTCAAACAGACCCGGGGGCTCAAAATTCAAATAATTATTTTGAAATTTGAGTGGACGGTCTTTGGGTAGGATTGGCTGACTAAAAACAACATGGGTGGTAATGATTAGCGTAGCCGTCAGCAAGATTATCTTCAACTTTGCCATTTTGAGCCTCCCACCATTTTGCTGTCTGCCTATTTGATGTTGACTGGCTTGAGCAGTCGCTTCGATATAGCTGCAACCACCGACCGTGGCGCAAATCGATTACCGAGGATCATAATCTTATTAAGCAGTCCTACCACGCGCGTGGTACCACCATGGGTCAATAGCGTAACGCCAGCTTGCGCAACACTACGCACATCCGTGCGGCCCGCTTTCTTGAAGTAGTGATCGTCATTGATCTGCTGCGGGTTGATCGCATCAAAAAAAGCGGTATCGGTTGGCCCGGGTGCCAGGCAGCAAACCCGTACGCCATCATCTTCAAGCTCTTTGGCAAGTGCCTCAGACAAGCAAAGCACAAACGCTTTAGACGCGCCATATGCCGCAAAATAGGGCGTTGCCTGAAACCCCGCAGTTGAGGCGACATTCAAAATGACGCCTGCTCGTCGCTGCTTCATTTTTGCGCCGAATATTTGGCAAAGCTCGGCAACCGTCACCACATTCAGCTGTAGCATTTGCCTGAGTTTTTCGGGTTCAAGATTGACATGCTCATCTAGAAGGCCAAACCCGGCGTTGTTGATCAGGATATCGATCTGAAACTGCTGCGAATCGCAATATGCAACCAATTGATCTGCGGCCCGTGGAACACTCAGATCGAGCGCGTGAACCACGATATCTGCACCAGTTGTTTGCCTGAGTTCGGCGGCGATTTCTTCTAACCTATTGTTACTTCGGCTCACCAATATCAAGCGATATTTTTGTGCAGCGAGTATTCGCGCCATCTCAAGACCGATGCCGCTACTCGCGCCGGTAAGCAGGATAGTCTTTGACTGTTTCATGCGCACTCTCAAAAGATTGGTTATGCTAAATGATTATGAAAATCATTTTTCTATGCATAGATATTTCGATATATAAACGACATTCTGTTTCGAACTAGTTTATTTGGAATTTTAGTACCTGAGCTTTACCTGAAGTGTTTTGCTCTCATTTGTACCAAGCGTAAAAGTCGATTCATTCCACTTTGGTGCTGAAAGGGCATAGGTTTTATTGTTTGAGACACCATACCCTTCGCTTGGGACGCCAACAAAGTTCTTATCGAGTTTTCCGTTGCCGTTCTCGTCGTGCACGACGGCTATCGCATAGGTACCAGGCTCAACATTTGAAAAGCTGCAACTAGTATTTGGACCAGTAATGGGTACGCGTAAGGTCACAATACCTTCGCCATCTGGAAAGTCTGCGGCTTTGGTGAACAGACGACAGTTGAGTGTGCCTCGAGTATTTTTAAATCCTGATACTTCGATTAGAACGGTAGACAAGGACTCAGAAAACGCTGGCGCGGCATAGAAAGCCATTGCAGCCACAAATGATGTAAGACGGACAAAACTATCAAGGTAGTCACGGAAATTTTGGCGCATCGTTTTCCTCCTCATTTGAAATCAAGTAGTTCAGCGGGCTGTTTTATCTTTTCGGTGTCAAGATTAATGGGGTAATTTGACACTGTCAACATTAATCTTGACGTTGTCATAATTTGAGGTAATCATTACAACCATGAAGACCACGATCGAACCAGTCGAAGAGCGTCCTTATCATCATGGCAATCTGTTTTCGGTGCTGCTCGATTCGGCCGAACAAGAGTTGATTGAGCGCGGCATTGAAGGTTTTTCGCTGCGTGGTGTCGCCAAACGTGCAAACGTAAGCCACGCAGCGCCAGCGCATCACTTCGGCGATGCAAACGGCCTGCTGACTGCATTAGCCGCAAGAGGGTTTGAGCGATTTATTCAGCGGCAGCGAGATTTTCGACAGCGCGCGGCGTCTGATCCGCGTGCTCAGTTAGAGGCGTCCGGGTTGGGGTATGTCGTATTCGCCCTGGAGAATCCGGCGATATTTCGATTGATGTTTTCCTCTGATCGTCCCGACTTCAACGATCCCGATCTTCAGCAAGTTGCCGAGTCAGCGTTCGAGGAGCTAGTCGAACATGTCAGGGGTGTCACCGAAGACAAGAGTTCGCCCAAAAAAGACAGTGCCATGATGCTCGACGTTGCTGCTGCGTGGGTGGCTGCGCACGGGTTGGCCGATTTATT
>JBJTXC010000089.1:0-2341 GCA_046082065.1 Burkholderiaceae bacterium | reverse complement strand
GCATCACCAATCAACTGCGGTTCTTGCTTACGGCTCATCATGGCTGCCTGTCTACCCACATTCTCTGACAGATAGGCCTGCAGTATGTAGGCGAATCCCTCGGTCCCGCCAACGACATATGCCCCGAAAGGGGCATTGTTGTTTGTGGAGAGAAGCGAAGTCCCTGCGGACTTCGCGTAGAGGATTCGAAGGGTCTGGCTTGCAAGCTAGACCGCGGCCCGCAGGATGTGGGCGAAACCTGCTCTCGATCTGAGAAAGCTGTGTTCTTACGCATCAAGGTTCAGCAGGGGCAGGATGCAGGTACGGGCGATCGCGAGTGGAGTAGGGTCGAGAAATCACGACTTGCCGCGACTATTTTTACAGCTTTGTCATCACTGCAGAGCACCTTCTGGATTATGTGGTCAGCGATACACTTGCATTCAGTTCGTCCCAAGGTGCGTAGAGTTTTCTTCCGTCACGAAGAATTAGTCCAGCCGACTCTAGTACAACGACGTCGTTGTGCACATTTTTATAATCACGATCGAGTGCGACAGCGAGTTCTTTGACGCTACCGGCACCATGCTGCCGAACAAACTTTAGAACAGCGCACTGTTCAAAAACGTGTGATGCTTGCTCATGCCGCCTCAAGTTCGAATATGCTCACTCGCGCCGGATCTGCACTCTAGTGAACTAGGCAAGTGGACTGAACTCTCAACGGCTGTCTTTTACCGGCTGACGAACTGACGCGTTGCCGTCAGCCCAACGATATGAGCTCGAAGATTCTCAACCGCCTTCAACTACACTGACTTCAGTGATCTGCAAGTTGTGGCGCTCGGGGTATCGCTTGGTCAGATAATCCAGCGCGCTTTCTTTGGAGGCGGTTGAGAGTGACGCAGTGATCAGCGCGGTGGTACGGCTGCCTTCCTCCGCGGTGTTAGTGAAGCTGTATCGAATCATGGTCCGGAAAGTCGACATAGTGGGGCACCGCGTAGGGTTATTGTGGCTACGCGAGCAGTATAGAACGCTTTCCCTGGCCTACCGATTTTGTGGGCCGCGGCGCAGGATCACGGCGCGCCGCTCAGTACCCAATTGGCCAATAGTTTGGCTTCTTCGGGCTCAAGCACGCCCATGGGTGGGTGGGCCTCATCATTGCCCCAGCGCCCGATACTCCCTTCGCGAATTCGGGTTGCCAATTCGGCTTCGACCTTTTTACCCTTGTAGCGCTTGGCAATATCGCGTAACGCCGGGCCGGCCGATTTGCCGCTAATTTCATGGCAACTGGCGCAGCCATTATTATTGAATAGCTCTCGGGCGGCGCTGATCTCGGCGGGTTTCATGTCCGCGCTGGCCAGGGTAGCTGTGGTGCTCAGGGCCACAAGCAGGATGAGGCGGCATGCTCGATTGGTTTGCATGGTTTGGGCTCCTTTGAGTAGTACTGTTTATGATTGTCCCTAGGCTGATTTCGAAAATCTTGGGCCTAGATCAATTTTTTGGGTCTCAATGGTTCAATTCAAATTCGGTGATTCAATGAAGCGCGCCAGTTGGGTTGTTTCGATGTCATTGCTGCTTGGGCTTGGCGCATGCTCGACGGATCCGATGGAAGCCTGCATGAAGCAGGGGCTGGAGAAGAAACTCCCGGCAGATGGCGCAGATCGCGGTGCCTATATCAAGGCGCGCGAGCAGGTCAGGGTCGAGTGCGAAAAAAAGCTCAAATGAGCTGTTGTGCAGAGACGACTAAAACACGCTTGCAATATGCCGGCGCGAGATACTCTCGATGCGTTTTTTTAAATAGAGCCAATCAATGTCCGTAAGCAGTGCGCGCTTAGCGTTCAAGCATTTCGGTTTATCTGCAGACAAACTCGCACCGCCGCTGTTCGTGCTGGTCTGGAGCACCGGCTTCATCGTCGCCAAATTCGGTTTGCCCTACGCGCCAACGCTCACTTTTTTGATCTTGCGCTTCGCGGCCGTGCTGTTGATATTGCTACCAACGTTTTTGCTGGTTCGCGCGCCTTGGCCGCATGGTTTGGAATTACATATTGCGGTAGCTGGCTTGTTGGTGCAGGCGGGCTATTTATCTGGCGTATGGTCGGCAATCAAATTGGGTACGCCCGCCGGGCTCGCGGCATTAATCGTTGGCTTGCAGCCGATCTTGACTGCACTTTCTGCGCGATGGGTAGGCGAGCGCTTAAGCCAACGCCAATGGGCTGGCATGGTGCTGGGTTTGTCAGGGGTGGCCCTGGTCGTAAAAGACAAACTGACATTTGACACAGCATCATCCGCTGGTATTGCATTGTGTCTGATGGCGCTGGTATAGATCACGGCGGGCACGTTGTATCAGAAGCGGTTTTGTCCTCGATTTGAT
>JBJTXC010000088.1:0-4340 GCA_046082065.1 Burkholderiaceae bacterium | reverse complement strand
GGGCTACAGGTACCGTGCGCGTTTGTCGGTGCGGTTCGTTGAAAAAAAAGGCGGTGTATTAATCGGCTTTCATGAGAAGCGATCGAGTTTTATCGCTGATATGAGTACCTGTGAAATCCTGCCGGCCAAGATTTCTGCCATGCTGAAGCCGATGAGTGATCTGATCGGCTCTCAATCGATCACGAATCGATAGAGAGCCGATCAGATCACGCATCGGCTTCAGCATGGCAGAAATCTTGGCCGGCAGGATTTCACAGGTACTCATGTCAGCGATAAAACTCGATCGCTTCTCATGAAAGCCGATTAATACACCGCCTTTTTTTTCAACGAACCGCACCGACAAACGCGCGCGGTAGCGGTAGCCCCAGTCCGGGCCGTGAATCGGTCGCAGGATGTGTTCTGCTCTGACGCGACCGATGTGAAAAAGATTGTCTTCCAACACGCGCTGCTTGATCGCCACCTGCGCCGCCGGATGAAGGTGCTGCATCGCGCAGCCACCACACACACCGAAGTACGCACACTTGGGTGCAACACGCAGCGACGACGCACGCAGCAGCGCGGTCATCTCCGCAGCCTCCCACTTGGGCTTACGGCGATACGATTGAAAGCGAACCCGCTCGCCGGGCAGCGCACCATCGACGAAAATCACCTTACCCGGTGAATCATCGTCATTCGGCAAATGCCCTACACCGCGCCCCTCCATATCAAGCGAGGTAATCTCAAGCACCGGCTGATTGATTGCCGCAGGCTCAGATCGTTTCAAAATCAAATACCAAGACCGGTGTCATGACCGCACATGCTTGATGACACGGTTCAACGACTCGGCAGAAAACCCATCGGATCGACTGCCTTACCAAGCTGCCTGATCTCGAAATGCAGTCGCACGGATTCAGCATCGGTATCACCCATGTCGGCGATACGCTGCCCCTTGGTCACGGCTTGGCCTTCCTTCACCAGAATGGATTTGTTATGCCCGTATGCAGATACCAAGCCATCACGATGGTCAATGATCACCAGGTTACCGAAGCCGCGCATATTGTTCGCGTACAGCACCGTGCCCTCGCCTACCGAGACAATCGGTTGCCCGGGTTGTCCCGCAATATCTATCCCCTTGCGTGAGGCATCGAAGCTGCGAATCACCTTACCCTCGGTCGGCCACATGAAACGTCCGGCCGCGGGCGGCGGGCTGTCGAGTGGTTTGCGGTTGTCGGTCAATGATTTCGCTGGCTCACCACGTTGCATGTCAGACCAGGCTTGATCCGAGTACGCCACCTTGCGGCCGAGCGGCCCATTCTTGACACCACCACTGCCACGCACCGGGTTGGCCGATGCCGCGTTAGCGCCGGTTGATGAATTACCGTTGGTGGCGGTATCCAATGCGCGCATCTCCATGCCGGTATCGGTAGGCACACTCGCTACTTTGTTGTCTTCCGGTGGCACCACACGCAATTGCTGACCAACGCGAATATCGTTAGGGTCAGACAAGCGATTCCACTCGCTGAGATCTCGCACAGATTGACTGAATTGCTTGGCGATCTTGCCGAGCGTGTCGCCTTTTCGTACGGTATAAAAACCAGCCGGATCAGCAGGCTCGGCTGCGGCTGTCGACGCCGACGATGCGGGCTTGGGTGGTGTGCTCTTGGATTTATCGCGAGTCGCAGTTCGATCGTCGATCGGCGCATTGGCCGGCATCTCGGCGCAGCCGTGCAGCAGCGCGGCGACCGCCATCATCAATGTGAAATGAATTAAGGGATGCTTCATCACGTCGGTTCATCCAACTCAATCTGTCTCAGCCAAACGTACCCGGCCGCATCGGCACAAAGTGGCAAGGCTCCAGCATGTCTGCCACCCATTCATTCGGCCGGGTGCGCACCACCAACTTCAGGCGCTGCACCCGCTCGCCGACGGGCGCAATCAGACGCCCACCGAGCGCCATTTGATCGAGCAGCGCCTGCGGCACATCCAAGCCAGCCGCCGCCAGAATAATGCCATCGAATGGCCCGCATTGCGGCAAGCCCAACATACCATCGCCATAGTGCAGTCGCAGATTGGGGATGCAGAGTGCGCGCAGGTTGGTGCGTGCGAGCTCATGCAGGGGTCGCATGCGCTCAATCGAGTAAACCTCATTCGACACCTGCGCCAGCACCGCCGCCTGATAGCCGCACCCCGTGCCAATCTCGAGCACGCGCCCAAGCTTGCCGGGAACGCCCTCGCGCATCAGCTCGATCATGCGCGCCACAATGTAAGGCTGGGAAATCGTCTGGTGATAGCCAATCGGTAGCGCGGTATCGACATAAGCCTGTGATGCCAGCCCCGGCTCGAGAAAGTAGTGCCGAGGCACTTGCTCCATCGCCGACAGCACTAACGCATCCTTGACACCCTGCTGCGCAATTCTGCGCACCATCGCCTTGCGCACTGCTTCAGACACCAACGGCAACTCGGCTTTGGCGTCCGGCGTTGCAGCAGGGCGTTGCTGTTTGGGCGCAACCACCGGCATGGGCGTCGATCGAAGCGGCGCACGCTCATTCAGGTTGCGGGTCGCCGTCTGCGTACTCTGCGAGCGATGCGCAGCTTTGCTGCGCCCGGCAAGCCCGGTGACAAAATCCAGCGTCAGCGGAAATCGCTTCTTGGGTTGGCTTTCACTTTCACTCATCGCAATACCGTCGCCAAACGCGCTAGTTGAGGACCATGGGTCAGATCGATCTGCAGTGGGGTGACCGATACCCAACCCTGCTCGGTCGCATGAAAATCAGTGCCTTCGCTCGCCTCCTTGGCCAGGCCCGGCGGACCAATCCAGAAAATCTCGTTGCCATGCGGATCAGTCGAGCGAATCACCGGCTCTGATTCATGCCGTTTACCTAAACGCGTGGCCACCACCTTGCTCAATGCGGTGTACGGCCGATTGGGGATGTTCACGTTCAGCAGAAAAGGTGTATCCAGCGCATCGAAGTTGCGCAACACAATGTCTTTCGCGAGCCGCGCGGCAGATGCCAACTCAGCCCAGCCGTGGTCCACCTGAGAGAAGGCAATCGATGGAATACCGAACAGGAAACCCTCGGTAGCCGCGGCCACGGTACCGGAGTAAAGGGTATCGTCGCCCATGTTCTGCCCTTGGTTGATACCCGAGACCACCAAGTCAGGACGCTGATCCAGCAAACCGGTCAGCGCAATATGCACGCAATCGCTGGGTGTACCGTTGACCGAGTAGTAGCCCTTGTCGGACTTCATCACGCGCAGCGGGCGATCGAGCGTGAGCGAGTTGGAGGAGCCTGAGCGATTGCTGTCCGGGGCCACCACAACAATCTCTGCAATTGCAGACAGCTGATCAGCGAGGGCATTGATGCCGGGAGCCAGATAGCCATCATCGTTGCTGATCAAGATTCTCATCGACGCGATTTTACCCGAACGCATTGACGACGCGGCATGCCTTTGACACCGCTCAACACGATGCGTTCAGCAGAAAATTTTGTACCTCGATCAGTTCACGGGTGCGCGCAAACGGGGGCAGGCTTTGCCAGATGCGACGACCGTAGGGCTTGGAGATCAGTCGCGGGTCGCAGATCATCAGCACGCCGCGGTCATGCTCATCGCGGATCAATCGACCGGCCCCTTGTTTGAGTGCAATGATGGCCTCTGGCAGCTGATGATGCATGAAGCCATTCTGTCCACGTCGCTCCAGATCGGCAATGCGGGCCGCGAGTACCGGGTCATCAGGTGGCGCAAACGGTAGCTTGTCGATGATCACTACTGACAAGGCATCACCGCGCACATCGACACCTTCCCAAAAGCTTTGACTGCCAACCAGGACCGCATTACCAGATTGGCGGAATCGTTCCAATAACTCGGTACGACCCAATTCACCCTGAACCAGCAGCGGCCAGGTCAACTGCCGCTCGGCAAAAATCTCGCGCAAGCGCTCGCCGGCACGACGCACCGCACGCAAGGTGGTACACAACAAGAAAGCACGACCACCGGCCGCTTCGATCACTGGCAACGCGGCATCGATCACCGCATTGGTGTAAGCAACTGAATTCGGCTCGGGCAAATTAGCCGGCACATACAGCAAGGCCTGGCGGCTGTAGTCAAACGGGCTGGGCCAGCTCTTGGCCGTGGCCAGCTCAAGACCCATTTGCGAAGTGAAGTGAGAAAAATCATTTTTCGCCGCCAGCGTCGCGGAGGTAAAGATCCATGCGCGTGGCGCGCCCTCGCGCTGCTTGTTGAAAATCGGTACAATCGAGAGCGGCGTTCGGTGCAACTGCACCGCCTGCGAAAACGCCTCCACCCACAACACATCTGGCTGCTCGCTTTCGCTGACGATGGATGGGTTCCAGCGATCCAGC
>JBJTXC010000087.1:0-2091 GCA_046082065.1 Burkholderiaceae bacterium | reverse complement strand
GTGGTGGTGTCGGGTGAAGTCGTCGCGACAGACGACAAAGGTAGTCATTTATTCGGCCCCGGCAGTGTATTCGGCCTGGCCGAGGGCTTGGCTGATCTCACCTACCAATGGGACGCAGTCGCGCGCACGGTCGTCATGACGCGGCATATTCCTATGGATCGTGCCCTGCGCGAGGTCAGGCGTTTGAATGCAGGTCTGAAAGGCATCTGCCGCTTTACGACCATGCGGGTGCTGGGTCTGCCGGCCGCACCGGAGAGCCTGAAATGAGCAACGGATTTGCAACCGTCAGCCATGCCGATGGCGAATCCTTATTCGAGCCCGGCGATCAAGCGCTGCGTTTTTATGTAGTGCAAACCGGCTCAGTCGCAATCATCGATCGCAAGCGTAATCAAACACTCGCAGTGCTTAAGCCCGGCGAATCGTTTGGTGAGCAGGCATTACTCGCAGGTGGGGTACGTAGCGCAGCAGCCCAAGCGATTGGCGCAACAACCTGCCTTGAAATTACTGCCCAAGGCTTGCGCGATCTGTTGGCGAAAGAAGGTGGCATTGCGACGCCAGTATTAGAGGCGCTGCTGTTGCAGTTGTATATGCATAACGCCATGAAAGCCTGAAGCCTCGAGCAAAATGTCGCTGGCCTTGTTGGTGGTGTCTCGCCCTGCGTCGGTACTGTCATCGATGTGTTGGTCCACCGTCAATTAAACGAATAGTGTTGTCCGGCCTCGGGTAATCGGACGTCTCGGTTGCTCAGTCCGACCTGCAACTCATTTGCAATCTGCTGCTCCAAGCCGGGCTTGCGATGCACAATCACACTAATCACCTGGTTTGGTAGCGCGTTGATTCGCTTGACAAGAATTTCCGTGTGCATGTGTTGCGATAAATTCGCCATGTCAATCATCGCTGCCGGATAAGAGCATTCCACCACCACCGCGCTCAGCCGCGGCTCGGTCGCAATACGCGCCCAAAACTCAGGGCAATCACCTGTATCGCCGGAGAACGCGATCGCGCTACCCGCTCTGTTAACCAAATAACCGCAGGCGGGAATACCATGCGCTGCCGGTAGCGGCATGAAGTGATAGCCGGCGATGTCCGCACCTTCAGGCGTCAGGGCTTTGAAGCGCATGAACGGCGCGTCCAGGCTGGGTATTTTGGTGAAGTCAGGCCAGATTTGCCCATTCAGGAAATGCACGCTCAGCAAGTCGATCACCTCATTGCTGGCCCAGACTGTGACCGGCTGTTTGCGAACGCCGGTGACCGAGTCGATCATCAGCGGCAAGCAGGCTACGTGATCCAGGTGCGCGTGCGTCAGCACCACGTGATCGATCTGTGCGAGCCGTTCAAGGGGCAACGTCGCCAAGCCGGTACCGGCATCAATAATGATGTGCTCACCAATGCCATAGCAAGTGGTTTGCCGACCGACGCCGCCGATACCGCCATTACAGCCGTGAATATAAAGGTCGATCATTTGTGTGGAGAGTTTATTGGCATTGGTTGACGATATCGTGGTGACCGTTGATTTGAACTTATTTGGAGAACGACCTTCCTGAAATTAAAGTTAGGTAATCCAATTGATAATGTAGCCACCCTAGGATACGTATAATTGGTCACGTACGATACCCACATCACCAAAGCCGTCAGTGCAAGTGCGGTTATTTGCCAAGGCTTGTTTGTTTTGTGTCTTTAATTATAAGTTTTTAAAACTCGCCCGGCCTTTTTCTTATGCCCCAAATCTTCTACCTCACCCACGTCACCGTTGAATCCGGTGCGATCTATCAACTGCCGCCCGAATGCGCTCGGGTGGGCATACGCCGCCCGCTGGTTGTGACCGATAAGGGTATTCGCGCGGTGGGCTTGCTGGACAAGCTGATGGCGACGCTGGAGCACGCCGGCCTTGAATCGGTGACGGTCTACGACGGCACACCCGCCAACCCGACCGAAGCGTCTGTGCGTGAAGCGGCGGCGTTGGTGAAGCAGCACGATTGCGATGGTTTGATTGCTTTTGGTGGTGGGTCTTCGATGGATTGCGCCAAGGGTGTCGCGATTGTTGCGACCCATGAAGGTCCGATGACGCATTACGCCACGATCGAGGGTGGG
>JBJTXC010000086.1:0-4284 GCA_046082065.1 Burkholderiaceae bacterium | reverse complement strand
GGGGCTGGTTAAATCCAAACTGCCTGTGTCGATCACCATCGGTCTGTGGACATTTTTCCTGACCTATTTTATTTCCGTACCACTGGGCGTGGCCAAGGCGGTGCGAGAAGGGAGTCGTTTCGATGGCGTGACCAGCATGCTGGTACTGATCGGCTATTCGATCCCTGGTTTTGTTCTAGGTGTCTTCCTCCTGGTTGTTTTTGCCGGCAGCAGTTTCGTGCAGTGGTTCCCTCTGCGTGGCCTGACCTCGGACGATTGGGAGACACTCTCCTGGTTTGGCAAGGTCAAGGATTATTTGTGGCACATCACGCTCCCCGTGCTGGCCTCAGTGGCGGGTTCGTTTGCGGTGATGACTATGCTGACCAAGAACACGTTTCTGGAAGAGATACGCAAGCAATATGTGCTGACGGCACGAGCCAAAGGTTTATCCGAGCGTACGGTCCTTTACAAGCATGTCTTTCGTAATGCGCTGATTCCGCTGGTGACCGGATTTCCGGCAGCCTTCATTGGCGCTTTCTTTGCCGGCAGCTTGTTGATAGAGACGCTGTTCTCGCTGGATGGATTGGGTTTGTTGTCCTATGAATCCGTCGTACGCCGCGATTACCCGGTGGTACTGGGCACGCTCTATCTGTTCACGCTGATCGGGCTGGTCGTCAAGCTGCTCGGCGACCTGTGTTACGTGTGGGCTGATCCGCGCGTTCAATTTGAAAGTCTTGCGCGATGATGAATACTGCCGTCACACCCGAGATTTCACTTTCGCCCGGCCGTCGCGTCTGGCGCCGCTTTCAGCAAAATCGCCGCGGCTATTGGAGTCTCGTGATTTTCGTCGTGCTGTTCGTGCTCAGTCTGGGCGCCGAACTGATATCGAACGACAGGCCGCTGGTAGCACGCTACAACGGCCAGCTGATGTTCCCCATCGTGACAGATTATGCAGAGACAGCCTTTGGGGGCGAATTTGATTCGCCAGCAGATTATCTCGATCCTTTTATTCAGTCGCAGTTCAACAAGCCCGGCAACTGGGCTGTCTATCCGATCAATCACTACCGCTACGATACGCTCAACTACTTTGCAAAGGCACCCAATCCAGCGCCCCCCACGGGTGACAACTGGCTTGGTACCGACGATCGTGGACGTGACGTTGTCGCTCGTCTGCTCTATGGATTTCGTGTGTCGATATTGTTCGGTCTTGCATTGACCATCACTGGCGTGATGCTTGGCGTGCTGACAGGGGCAATTCAGGGCTACTTCGCTGGCAAAACTGACCTGCTCTTCCAGCGCTTCATGGAAATCTGGGGCTCGATGCCCGAGTTGTATCTGCTGATTATTTTTGCCTCCATTTTCGAACCCAGCATCCTGCTGCTGCTCGTGCTGCTGTCCTTGTTCGGCTGGATGGGCTTGTCTGATTATGTTCGTGCAGATTTTTTGCGCAATCGTCATCTTGAATATGTACAGGCGGCGCGTGCGATGGGACTGTCGAACTGGCAGATCATCTGGCGCCATGTGCTGCCCAACAGTCTGACGCCAGTGGTAACTTTTCTGCCGTTCCGCATGAGTGCCGCGATTTTGGCGTTCACCAGTCTCGATTTTCTCGGGCTTGGCGTGCCGCCATCAACGCCCAGTCTAGGCGAGCTGCTCGCCCAGGGGAAAAACAATCTGGACGCTTGGTGGATTGCCTTGTCCACGTTCGCAGTACTGACAACTACACTGCTGCTGCTCACGAATATTGGCGATGCCTTGCGTAATTCGCTGGATGTGCGGAGGAAGTCATGAGCCTGCTGCAGGTAGATCATCTGACGGTACGCTTTGGCAGCACCACTGTGGTGGATGATGTCAGTTTCACGATCTCACCCGGAGAGAAGTTTGCCTTGGTCGGTGAATCCGGTTCAGGCAAGACTG
The DNA here is from genome assembly GCA_046082065.1 of Burkholderiaceae bacterium. GTDB lineage: Bacteria > Pseudomonadota > Gammaproteobacteria > Burkholderiales > Burkholderiaceae_D > Pernthalerella. The sequence goes on along the minus strand of JBJTXC010000086.1, from coordinate 2,388 downwards.
TGTCTGCCTTGTCGATGATGCGTTTGCTGCCGGATGCGGATATCTCCGGCAAGATATTGTTTGAAGATCAGGAAATTCTGAGGAAGTCCGATGCGGCGCTGCGCCAGCTGCGCGGCAAGGACATTGCGATGATTTTTCAGGAGCCGATGACGGCGCTGAATCCGCTGTTCACGATCGGTAATCAGATTGCCGAAGTACTGATGCTGCACGAGGGCTTGAACGCCCGAGACGCTGCATTACGTGCGGTTGAGTTACTCGACAAAACCGGCATTCCGGAACCTGCTCGGCGCGCGCTGTCGTATCCGCATCAGCTATCGGGGGGGCAGCGCCAACGCGCCATGATCGCGATGGCGCTCGCTTGCAAGCCCAAGCTGCTGATCGCCGATGAGCCAACGACTGCGCTAGACGTCACGATACAGGTACAAATCCTTGAGCTGTTGAATCAATTACAGCGCGATGAAGGTATGGCGGTTCTGATGATCACGCATGACCTAAATCTGGTGAAACGCTTTGCTGATCGGGTGGGCGTCATGCAACACGGACGTTTGCTTGAAACGGCTGATACGGCAACGCTATTTGCGTCACCGCGCGAAAGCTATACCCGGCAACTACTGGCAAGCCATGCCAAGCGCATGGTGTCCGATCACGCCGATAGTTCAGTATTGATGGCGGCACAGGGTGTGCGCTGCAGCTTCTTTATCAAGCAAGGTTGGTTCAAGCAACGCGAATTTGTTGCGGTAGATAAGCTCGACCTGACACTTGCGCGCGGCGAGACACTCGGTATTGTTGGTGAGTCGGGCTCCGGTAAATCTACGCTGGGTATGGCGCTGTTGCGCTTGTCAGTCGCGAGCACTGAGGGCAACGTGACCTTTGATGGTCAAACCATCAGCGATATGCGCAATACTCAGCTACGCCCGTTACGAGCGCAGATGCAGGTGGTATTTCAGGATCCGTTTGCTTCGCTCTCGCCGCGTCGCACGATCGAGCAGACAGTGAGCGAAGGGCTTGCATTACACCAGCCACACTTATCGCGATCACAGTTGCGTTCATTAGCGTCACAAGCCATGCGCGAGGTTGGGCTATCGCCAGAGATGATGTCGCGGTATCCGCATGAATTTTCAGGTGGTCAGCGACAGCGTATTGCGATTGCGCGCGCGCTGGTGTTGAAGCCTGCATTGATTTTGCTCGACGAGCCGACATCGTCTCTGGATGTGTCGGTGCAGTATCAGGTTTTGGAGTTACTCGCGACGCTACAGCAACGGCATGGCATTGCTTATTTGTTCATCAGCCATGATCTGGCCGTGATTCGCGCGATGGCGCATCGTGTGCTGGTGATGAAAGATGGCAAAGTGGTGGAGAGTGGTACCACCAGCGAGGTGTTGTCTTCGCCGCGAGAAGCGTACACACAGCGATTATTGGCAGCAGCAGAGTTTTCGCTCGCCGCCTGATGATCTATGCCGTCAGGCAGTCGGTGGTGTTAATGGCAAGCGGCAGCACGTCTTCCAGTGCTTGCGAGGCAGCTCATGCCGCAACGGGTGATGTTTACTCGTAGCGCTTGCGGTGGCGCGGTTCAACGCGTCGTGTGTCACGCCGATCAGCAACCTCGATGCGGGTATGTTTGCTAACCCGTCGCGTTGATGAGGGTGAGTCTTCGCGTACCGAGGCCACAGTGACGCGAGACTTACCGCGCTTATCAGAGCGAACTTGCAGCTTCAGCTCTTGCCCCGGTTTCAGTCTGTCGTTTTTCAAATCATTCCACTCGCGTACCTCGGCAACAGTCACTTTGTAGCGCGTGGCAATACTGTTCACTGTATCGCGCTTGCCAGCGCGCACCTTGATTTTCTTGCGCGGTGGTTCGTCAGGTGCAATGGCGAGGGTGGCGTTATCCGCCAGTTCCTGACCAATATCCTTGCCTGACTCGCTGGCAGGCTTCGGTACCAACACCACCGAGCCCATGGTTGGGTGCATGTTGGGCGGTATGGCATTCGCTTCGCGAATCACGGCCGGCGTGGTTTTGAATTTGGTCGCAATCGTCTCAATACGTTCGCGCGCTGCTGTTACCTTGTGTGCGGTCCAACTCGAGAGCGCGTGAGTCCACTTCGCGAGGTTTTCCTTGAATTTCTCGGCGTTGGTTTGCGGCAGCAGAATACGTGTGTTGGGGCTACCCGTAATCACCGGTTTGTTGAATTGCGGATTTAGCGCCTTGAACTCTTCCATCGGCAGCTCGGCCAATTGCGCGGCAAGTTTTACGTCAATGTCGCGCGTTTTATTGATGGATACAAAGTAAGGCTGGTTCTCTACCACCGGCAGCGTCAATCCGTGTTGCGCGGGCATCGACACCAGGTTTTTGACTGCCTGCAGCTTGGGGTAGTAGTTGCGGGTCTCGGC